>NZ_JAKUWG010000001.1:21230-216424 GCF_026782285.1 Streptococcus oralis | reverse complement strand
GGAGCGAGACGGACTAATAGTCACATAATGAAAAAAAGAACCTTGCAAGGCAAGATTCTTTTAGTGTCTGACTTAAATAATTGTTCTTCTGGGAACTAAATCGAATTAAGCTTCGATTTCTGTAACCATACCTGAACCAACAGTACGTCCACCCTCACGGATAGAGAATGTAGTACCTTGTTCTACGGCGATTGGGTGGATCAACTCAACGTCGATAGTCACGTTATCACCAGGCATTACCATTTCAGTACCTGCTGGAAGTTCGATTGAACCTGTAACGTCAGTAGTACGGAAGTAGAATTGTGGACGGTAGTTGTTGAAGAATGGAGTGTGACGTCCACCTTCTTCTTTAGTAAGGATGTAGACTTCACCTTTAAATTTAGTGTGTGGGTTGATTGAACCTGGTTTAGCGATAACTTGTCCACGTTCGATTTCGTCACGTTGAACACCACGAAGAAGGACACCTACGTTATCTCCGGCAAGACCTTCGTCAAGTTGTTTACGGAACATTTCAACACCAGTAACAACTGCTTTTTGAGTTTCTTCTTTGATACCAACGATTTCGATTTCGTCGTTGACACGAACAGTACCACGGTCGATACGTCCTGAAGCAACTGTACCACGTCCAGTGATTGAGAATACGTCTTCGACTGGAAGAAGCAATGGTTTGTCTGTGTCACGTTCTGGTTCTGGGATGTACTCATCAACAGTGTTCATCAATTCCATGATGATGTCTTCGTACTTAGAGTCACCTTCAAGAGCTTTAAGAGCTGAACCTTGGATAACTGGAAGATCGTCACCTGGGAAGTCGTATTCTGACAAGAGGTCACGGATTTCCATTTCAACCAATTCAAGCAATTCTTCGTCGTCTACCAAGTCGATTTTGTTCATGAAGACGATAAGGTGTTTAACACCAACCTGACGTGAAAGAAGGATGTGCTCACGAGTTTGTGGCATTGGTCCGTCAGTTGAAGCTACTACAAGGATAGCTCCGTCCATTTGAGCGGCACCAGTGATCATGTTTTTAACATAGTCCGCGTGTCCTGGAGCGTCGATGTGAGCGTAGTGACGTTTTTCAGTTTCGTACTCAACGTGCGCAGTGTTGATAGTGATACCGCGTTCGCGTTCTTCTGGAGCAGCATCGATAGACGCATAGTCTTTAGGTTGGTTAACTGCTGAAGGCAAGCGACGTGCCAAAACAGTTGTGATAGCTGCAGTTAGGGTAGTTTTACCGTGGTCAACGTGTCCGATAGTACCAATGTTAACGTGTGGTTTACTACGATCGTATTTTTCTTTTGCCATTTGAGTAAAAGCCTCCAATAAAATATATTTTATAGATAGACAGTAGGCAATACAGTCTAACTTTCCTTACTATTTTATCAAATTTCAGCTAAATTGCAAGTGTTTTACACACATTTTGTGAATTATTCTAAATCTTATAATTTCCCATTCTTTTCCTTCTCTAACAGAATCATTTAAATCACTTTTGACTAATCTAACCTCAAGTCTTTTTATCAAAAAAATCAGGTCTCCCTGATTTTTAGATTGATTCTGATTTTTCCAGTTCTTTTTCTTTGGCTTCTTTATGATTTTCATATAATTTCGCCAAGAACTTCGTAATTTCTTTTAGGATAGAATAGGTTGGCACTGCTACAATCATTCCGATAACACCATAAATATTGCTAGAAAGTAAGAGAAGAACCAGAATGGTGATTGGATGAACCTTCATAACCCCTCCGACGATACGAGGATAAAGGATATTCCCATCAATTTGTTGAATAATCAGCATATAAATTACTGCAATGAGGACTCTGTGTGGATCAGTAAAGACATTAGCAATAATCATGGGGATCAAACCGATACTTGGTCCAACATAAGGAATCAGATTTGCCAAACCAGAAAAAATAGCAAAGACTAGAGCATATTTCAACCCTATCGTACTGTATCCAATATAGGCCAAACACCCGATAATAACCGCATCAATCGCAATTCCACTGATATAACGTGCGACAGTGGCGTTCAAATTCTTCAAGAGACTGGAAAAGTTTAATTTATCATGTTTTAGGACTGTTCGTTCCAACATCGGGAGGAACTTATGACCATCAAGCAAGAAATAAATCAAAAAGACTGGTGTCATAATGAGAATCAAAACTGTACTAAACAAGGCTGAAAGAACACTACCTAAACTATTGCTCACACTATTGAGAATGTTTTGCAAAATTTCAACGTAAGATAAATTCAACTGTTGAATGGTTTTTTGAATATCAATATTTTGAAAGATTGGATTCATTGATAAATCATATATCAAATCTTGCAAGCGGCTATAGATATTCTGGCTAGAAATAATCAAGCTTGTCAACTGATTAATCAAAATCGGTAGCAGGTAGACTACCCCTACTACTATTGTACCAATCAAGGCACAAAGAGTGATGAGCACACCTATCAAACGATTGACTTTACATTTCTTTTCTAGAAATGTTACGATGGGATTTGTCAGGTAATAGAAAAATCCTCCGAGCAAAAATGGAATCATAATGGTATTAGCTACCATCACAAAAGGTGTGATAATCGCTCCCATCTCTCTCCAAAGGTAGAAAATAAGAGTTAATAGTAAAATTTCAGCTGTCCAAAAAAATAACTTGTTTCTACGGAACATAGGCGCCTCCTTCCTTCTATTTTACCATAATTCTTCAAAAAGATAAGATGGCTTTACTATAAAAACGAGAATATTTTTTCGCTTTGTGATAGAATAAAACTACTATGAAGAAAATAATTTTAACCTTACTAACTCTTATCATTTTTGGTACAGCCATCCCCACTGTATCTGCGCAAGATTTTGACGTTGCTGCTAAACATGCCATTGCTGTCGAGGCTACAACTGGAAAAATCCTCTACGAGAAAGATGCAAATCAACCTGTAGAAATTGCCTCTATCACCAAGATTCTCACTGTCTACCTAGTCTATGAAGCCTTGGAGCAAGGTACAATTAGCCTATCTACCCCAGTTGATATCTCTGACTATCCATACCAACTCACAACCAATTCTGAGGCTAGTAATGTTCCTATGGAAGCGCGCAAGTATACAGTGGAGCAATTATTGGAAGCAACTCTAGTATCAAGTGCCAATAGTGCAGCCATTGCTCTTGCTGAAAAAATTGCTGGTTCAGAGAAAGACTTCGTTGACAAGATGAGGGCGAAACTTCTTGAATGGGGCATCCAAGATGCTACTATTGTCAATACTACTGGACTTAATAACGAAACACTTGGAAATAATATCTATCCTGGTTCTAAAAAGGATGAGGAAAACAAACTAAGTGCTTACGATGTTGCAATCATCGCTCGAAACCTCATCAGAGATTACCCTCAAGTTTTAGAAATCACCAAGAAATCTTCATCAACATTTGCTGGTATGGAAATTCACTCTACTAACTATATGTTGGAAGGGATGCCAGCATATCGAGGTGGAGTTGATGGGCTCAAAACTGGTACAACAGACAAGGCAGGAGCTTCTTTCGTTGGAACAACTACCGAAAAAGGTATGCGAATCATCACAGTTGTCTTAAACGCTGACCAGCAAAACAGTAATCCTTACGCTCGCTTTACTGCTACTTCTTCCCTTTTGGACTATATAACATCTAATTATGCTCTCAAAACGATTGTCCAGAAGGGAGAGGCCTACAAAGATAGCAAAGTGACAGTTCTTGACGGGAAAGAAGATAGCGTTGCAGCCGTTGCTAAGTCAGACATTTCCATCGTCCAACGCATCGGAAGCGGTACTACACCTGCTCTCCAATTCACACCAAAATCAACATCAGAAATAGCTCCACTGGAAGAAGGCAAGGTTGTCGGTACCCTAACCTATGATGACCAAGATTTGGTCGGTCAAGGTTATCTCACTTCTGAAAAACCTTCTTTTGAAATGGTCGCTGAAAAGAAAGTTGAAAAAGCCTTCTTCTTAAAAGTTTGGTGGAATCAATTCATCCGCTTTATCAATGAAAAACTATAAAAAAATCGCGAAAACTCGCGATTTTTCTATTTCATCTCTTTAAAAGCTGCTTCAGCATCTGCATTGCTAATAGCACCAAATTGGATTTTTTCGATTTTTCCTTGGCTATCAATCAAGTATTCCGTTGGAATACTACGAATTTGGTAGGCTTGGAAGGTAGTTGCCTTGGTATCATATAGAACTGGTATATCCTTGTAGCCTTGTTCTTGGTACCATTTTGGAAACTCTTCAACTGTTTTTTCACCTTGTAGACCTGGTGCAACGACACTTAGGATTTCAAAGTCTCGATCTTGTTTTGCAGCTAATTCCATCAACTCGGGCATACTCTTTCGACAAGGTCCACACCAAGAAGCCCAGAATTTTAAATAGACCTTTTTCCCTTTATAGTCTGATAACTTGACTTCTTTGCCATCCATAGACTGCAAGGTGAAGTCTGGCGCATCCTTACCGACCGCGATTTGCTGTACAGTAGACTGTTTAGGATTTTCCGTTTGTTTGGTTTCTTTTTCACCACAGGCAATCAACAAGAATAGAGACATGAGGCTCAATCCAGCAAAAATAACTTTTTTCATCTTTTTCTCCTTTTATCCAAGAATTCCTGACAAGGCATTTAACTGCCCTAGCATTAATAATAATCCCATCAAAATAATCAAAGCTCCCCCGATTTTCTTTAGTAGGATCATATGGGGTTTTAATTTACTAAAATAGGGCATGATCCATCCCGAAGCCAAGGCCAAAACAAGGAAAGGAAGGGCCATTCCAAATGTGTACACTAAGGTTAGTAAGGCTCCTTGCCAAGCACCATTCCCTCCAGAAGCTGCAAGAGCCAAGACCGAACTCAAAACTGGTCCGATACAAGGGGTCCAACCAAAACTAAAGGTTATCCCAAGCAAAAAGGCTGACAGATAGTGATTAGACTTTGATTGTTTGAAGGTGACTGTCTTTTGAACTTCCAGTTTATTGAAATGCAAGATTTCCATCTGGTGAAGCCCCAAAAGGATAATAACCGTCCCCATCACATAACGAAACCAGTCTGCATAGAGCATATGCCCTAGGAATCCAGCTCCAAATCCCAAAATAAAGAAAATAAGAGAGATTCCAGCAATAAAGCACAAGGTCCGAATTAAGCCAGACCATGCAACATCTCTTCCGAAAAATCGAAAGCTTTTCGAATTTCCCTGATCATCCAGTAAAATACCAGCATAGACTGGTAGCAAAGGGAAGATGCAGGGTGAAAAGAAAGACAGAATGCCGGCTAAAAAAACCGATACTAAAAATATAATAGACTCCAACGAATTACCTACTTTCACAAAATTCTAATCTTATTTTACTACAAAAGAATAAATTTGTAAGAAGTCTGCTACGCTTATTTATTTTGACTAAAGTTGACACAAAAAAGGAGCTAAGCTCCTTTCAGATTGAAGACAAAGTCCTTAGACTACAAATTTCTAAGGGCTTTTCTTTGTGTAAAGTCGTATAATAGAGGTAAGAAAAGTTGTGAGGTGTTCCCTATGTTTCACAAAGAAAATCTATAATATATCCGCAATCAAGTTGGTTTTTACAAACTAGATGAACTCGTTCCGCAAGCCCATTTTCTTCATCAGGTTGAGCAAGTGATCGATTTTTCCTTCATCTATGACTTAGTCGCAGATACTTATTCTGAAGATAAAGGTCGTCCTAGTTTAGACCCTGTTATGCTGGTTAAAATCCCTCTCATCCAATGTTTCTACGGTATCCGTTCCTTGCTCTTGGTAGCTTTCCACTTGTGCCAGCAAGTTTGCCACTTCTGCTAAATCTCTCGTTTTTAACTCTTTGATAGGCTGAGTGAAGGTGTATCTCTCCCCCAAAGCCCTAAAATCAATCACTGTTTTTCTATGCATATCTTAAGTATATCAGAAAACTACACGTTTTGTTTTACTAGTAGTTTTTTATTTGTTTAATAAGTTCTAAATTACTAAAAATAGGGTTATTTTGTATCGTTGGTTTCCGTTTTGTTGCCGATATCTGAAATTATCTTTTCCAAGGCTTCTTCTACTGATATATTTAACTGCTTCGCAACTGCCTTTATGAAAAATTCAAAAGAATGGTCATATCTTTCTTTTATTTCCTCTTTTTTATTTTGAGAAAGTAGTTCTTTATACTCTTCATATACTTTACTATCATTTCCAAAGTCTATACTAGTTTTTCCAAGTAAAAAATCAGTGGTAGTATCTAGTATTTTTGATAGTTTCACTATATTTTCTAGAGTGGGTTCCGTTCTTGCTGTTTCCCATTTTGTTACATTTACCCTTTTAGTTCCAACTTTATCAGCCAATTCTTGTTGAGTTAGATTATTTCTTTTACGTAATTCTTTTAATCTTTCTGAAAATGAAGTCATGTCGTCTCCTTTGTTCTTAAAAAGAACTTTTCTCTTGACAAGAAATGTTCTTAAATGGTACAATAATTTTGTTCTTAAAAAGAACTAAACTAATTATATCAAACTATACCATGTTTGGCAAGAATTGGGGGTAACTGTCTATGATTGTATAAAAAAAGTCTTTGAAGAAAAACTCAAAGACTTACGAATATTTTAAAACCATTATACCACACTTTTCATAAGAAAAGGGAAATGGTCATGAAACAGCTTGTTTCTACCTTGTACTCTAGTTGCTAGTAGCTAGTAACTAGTAGCAGGAGCGAAAGCGTAAGCCAGCGACTGCGGTCACTAGTGGTCACTAGCGGTCACTAGCAACTAGAGTACAAGCTGAAGAATTTCCCTCATGGGAAAAACTGTAATTAGGGTGTGTAGTAACACCACCCTCTGCGAGATAGTGCCCCACCGAAAGAAAGTCAGGTATACCAAGGGTTTTGGCGATTTTTGAGTGGCAAAAAACAGGCAAAAACTTGATGATTTAAAATATGGTAAAAATTAAGCATTTGCGTTCTGTTTTTGACTGGATTCAAATTCAATTTGAAGTGGGAGAGTTCTCAACACCAAAAGAAATTATTGAAGATATTTTATTTCTTGATTCTGATTTATTTATTGATGATAAAGGTAGTCTTAAATATTATGATTATGACAATCAAATGAGTTATGGAAATATCCGTATCTATTATGGCTCGAAAGAGCCGTCTTACATGCTTGTCATGTCCGGACAAGCTTTAGAGTTTTATAGAGATATGGTATTAACTCCAAAGGGACTGTCTGAAAGAAATTTTTTAGATAATCTTTATTTCAATTTTAAAGGCTTTTCAGTGAGAAGGATTGATGTCGCCATTGATGATTTCAATGAAATCCCCTATTTCACTCCTAAGCAGCTTTTAAAAGTTTGTCAGAAAAAACGATTTTTGTATGGAAAAAGTACCTTTTACAATACATACGGAGATGAAATGATTGGTCAAACCTTATATTTAAGGAGACCAGGTGATGATGAGCGTTTAAGAATATATGACAAGCAAAAAGAACAGATTTCAAAAAAAGGCTTGTATAAAGGTGATGTCCCTCCGTGGATACGAACAGAACTCGAACTTAGGAAAGAAAAAGCTCATTTCTTTGTTAAAGAATGGTTAAAGTCAGAAATAGACTTATTAAACTTTACCAAAGGATATCTGAAGGGAAAAGTTAAGTTTTATAGTGACAGTCACTTTTCAAAACCACTTAGGTCTTGGGAGAAATTTCTAGGACGGTCAAAACCTGTTTCTATTGTTATTTCAAAAGCAAAAACAGAACTTGAACAAAAACTAGAATGGTTCACCTTTAAAGGTTCTGGAGCCATTCTAAAAGCATACAAATTTCTCTATGAAAATGGCTTATTATTTGAGTATGAGAAAGAGAACTATAATAGACTAATGGAACTTGAATATTCAAGGGAATTAGCAAACGAATTGATAGAAAGGGCAACTCTTTTTAAAAAAGAGCATTTAATCTCTGAAATTAAAGATAATACAAAAAGGAGAAAAAATAATGGCGAGAATGCTAACAGAAAAAGATTTTGATATGACTGATATTGGTACACGTTTTGAAGTTGATGAAGTTATTCCAAACTTTGCACAAGAAGAACGTACGGACGATAGTGGCAATGTTATTTTAGATAGTAATGGCAAGCCGAGAAAATTTAATACCGATGAGATTATCGGTTATAGTTATAATGTCACAATTAAAGATGGACGTTTTAAGAAGAAATCTACTCAGATTAAAGTAATGCACCTAGATCCCCTTTGTACTAATGATGATGTCATGTCAGAAGATGAAATACTTGTCGGATTTGAAAATATCCAACTTAGTTTTAATGGCAAGGCACTGTACTATAAAGCCGATAATATTTTCTTTTTGGATAATAAAAAATGAAAATATTAGTATTTACGGATAAGATTAAGGTAAAACCATGTAGATTGAAATATCAATCTTACATGGTATACTTTACCACTTCTGAAAGATGGCTTGTTACGAAAAAAAAGATGCGTGAAAATCAATCACACATCAAATACAAAAACTATATAAAGTATAACATACAAAAAGGAGAAAAACAATGACTAAATTTGTAACTAAAAATGATTTAATGAAATTAGGATTTTCATCATGGCAAGGTATGATGTTGGTTAAGCAAGCTAAGGCAAAATTGGCTAGTCAAGGTCTAACGTGGTACGAAAGCAAGGGACTAGGTCGAGTTCCTTTGGAGACGGTTGAGGAACTTCTTGGGGTTAAAATTGACTTTGATAATGTCGAGGATACTCAAGACTATGCCTAGAAAAAGTAATGTTTATTACGATAAAGAAACGAAAACGTATTATTCTGTTGCGTCTCTTGGTTTTGATAAAATTACTGGTAAGAGAATGCAGAAGAAAAAACGAGGTTTTAGGACACAAAAGGAAGCTAAGGACTGGCATACCCAAACCATGGCAAAGCATGCTAAAAAGGCTATTACAAACGGTATTCAGCTGACTTTTAAGATGTTTCTTGATAATTATTATATTCCAAATTATGAAAAAACAGCATCCGCACGAACCTTTCGAACTTTTTCATCAAATTTGAAACGACTAGTATATTTTTTTGATATGAAAATGGTAGACATTAAACCGATTCATGTAGGACACTGGCAAACAGAATTATTAAAAGAAAAGTTGTCAAATGCTTACATCAGAGCCTTGCATAGAACACTGGTATCTATTTTAAATGCTGCATTAACGTTGGAAATTATATCGGATAATCCTGCGAAGCAAGTCGGAAATATAGCTAAAAAGCGACAAGAGGTCGATTTTTGGACGGTAGAAGAATTTCAGACTTTTATATCAAGTTTTGACTTAAACAAGTATAAAGATAGTTTGTATTATACTACTTTTACTTTATTTTTCATGACTGGTTTAAGAAAGAGTGAGTTACAAGCCTTAACATGGCAAGATATAGATTTCTCTGATAATTCTCTTATTGTCAATAAATCTCTATACTACAAGAGTAAAAATGATTGGATTATCAATCCGACAAAGACAAAAACAGGGGTTAGAAAAATCTATTTGGATAAAACAACTGTAAAAATTCTTTCTGATTGGGAGAAATGGCAAAAAGTAGAAGATAACGATTTTGTTTTTTCTCAAAAAGGCTCTCCCATGTCTTCCACAAGTTTTCAGTATATGCTGAAAAAACATTGTAAGATGGCTAATGTTAAACCTATTCGTATACACGCTCTAAGGCACTCACACGCTAGTTTATTGCTTGCTTTAGGTATGAATGATTTAGAGCTTCAAAATAGGCTAGGGCATACGAATATAAGTACTACGTTAGGTACATACTCTCACTTACGTCCTACAGCTATGAAAGAGGTAGCAGACAAGCTAGATGGTGTACTTTCAATTAAATGATTTAAATATTTTTTAGTCTGTAAATAGCGTAGTCTTTTACAGATTAAAAAGTATTGCAAAAGGCAATAAGATTTCACTTATTGCCTTTTTTGTTTCCAAAATTGTTACCACTTTATAAGATGATTGTGACAAACCTTGATTTTACGCTATTTCCACTAATTTCAAACTTATATCTTAAGTATAGCACAAAATAACCGACCTAGAACAGCTAAATCCAGCTTTGTTCACTGATTTCTATGACGAAAAATCTTCTCTAAACCTCTTATTTTCTACTTTTGGCAATTCTCCATCAGATGGCGTCCCTTCTTCTTGTAAAAGATGGTCTTGTTTGGAGTACTTTGCACAAGAATTCAACAAAAAAAACAGGGAGAGTCTTGGTTTCTGTACCCTTACTCTCTCTGTCTTTTACTGTTCAGAAACTAAAAATTGATTTGAAGTTTTAATGATGCCTACCGTTTCTTTGACATCTAAATCATCCGTGTACAGAAAATGATGTTTCTCACTATTTTTAGCCAAGAATTCATTTCTTGCTTGGATTGATAAATCGCCTGTTCTCTCAATTTCTTTTCGAGAAGAATCCCTATCTTTCAAGGTTTCTTCTTTGGCCATTAGGACACAATATTTTAGCTTAACTCGTTTTTCTTTTAAGAAGGCTGCAATTTTCTTCAGTTGCTCTTCAAATATGACATACTCTATCACAACAGTAATGCCACGATCCAAGAAATTATTGGTCAGACTGATGATATTATCCCAGAACAAATCCATGTAAAATCCATCATCTTCCCAAGGAGCTACGAGTCCTCCTTTAATCATTAAGTAAATCATATCCCCCTCTATAACTGCACTTTTGTCAAAAGAATAGGCCAACTCTTTGCTGACAGTGCTCTTTCCAACGCCTGGGGGACCTGAAATGATATAAACACAATTTTCCAACTTTACCCTCTATATACTTGAAATATCTCTCTAACTTATGATCATTCTCCGCCCACTTATGACTTTCTTATGAAGTCTTCTGGATACTGTGCACGCGCACCCCCGATGAGTTTGGGACGACTAGCTAGAGCCGTTACATGGGCACTGCCAATCTCACGCAAAACTGGTCGAATCGGAACTTGCACATGCTTGACATGCATACCAATTGCGGTATCTCCGATATCAATTCCTGCATGAGCCTTGATGAACTCCACCTCAACAGGGTCTTTCATAAACTTAAAGGCAGCTAACTGACCCGAACCGCCTGCATGAAGAGTCGGAAGGACACTGACGATTTCCAGATCAAACTGCTCCGCCACTTGACGTTCAACGACCAGGGCCCGATTGACGTGTTCACAACCTTGAACAGCTAGGTGAATTCCTTTTTCCTCTAGGATATCTAGGATGGTTTTCACAATGATTTCGCCAATTTCTTGGCTTGATTCCTTGCCTATATGGCCGCCTAAAACTTCGCTAGAGGATAAACCTAGGACAAAGAGGCTTCCTTCACACAATCCAGCCTTCTCCAAAACATCTTCAACAATCTGGCTTGTTGCTCTTTGAATGTCTTTTTCCTTCATACTTGATACCTCTTTTGTCACTATCTATCATATCTTTTTTTACTGATTTTATCAAGGCCAACTAATCATTCTGATTTTAAAAAGCAAAACTCCCAGAATTGACTGGGAGCTAACTTGTTTCTATTTTATTAATGTATATTTCAACCGTCGTTCCTTTTTCGGGTGCAGAATCAATCTTCATCTGGTAATTTTCTCCAAAATGAAGTTTGAGTCGTTGGTTGACATTTTGAAGGCCAACTCCCCCACGTTTGAGGTTACTCTGACTACTGTCGCCAGCAGCTTGGAAGCCAACACCATCATCCTCAATGCGGATGACTAGTCTTGAATCCTTTTTCTGAACAGAGACTTTAATATGGCCCTGACCTTCCTTCTCCTTGATGCCATGGTAAAGAGCATTTTCTACAAGAGGTTGCAACACCAACTTGGGTAAGACTAGGTTATCAAAAGCAGGATCTTCAGCAATCTCATACTCCAGCTTATCACCATAGCGTTGTTTCTGGATAAAGAGGTACTGGCGGACATGATTGATTTCATCAGACAGGCAAATCAAATCCTTTCCTTGATTGAGCGCCAAGCGGAAATAGGTTGCCAAGGACTTGGTCACCTGAACCACTCGCTGACTATCCTGAAATTCAGCCATCCAGATGATAGTATCCAAAGTATTATAGAGGAAATGGGGATTAATCTGGCTTGACAAGGCTTGAAGTTCATACTGCCGGGTCGCTTCTTCCTGTCTGCGAATAGCTACCATCAGCTGATCAATCTGATCCAACATGGCATTAAACTGGCGAGTCACTTCTCTCAGTTCATAGGCACCAGCTTCCTTGGCACGCAGATTTTGAGCACCAGAAGCAATCTCCAGCATGGTTTTTCTCAAATCCTTCAAAGGGGCAATCCAGCGTTTGAGACTGAACCACACCAAACAGAGACAGGCAAGAAGAGATAAGGCACTAGCACCAAGCAAGGTCCACATGAGTTGACTCCGAACCTGGTCTAACTTCTCCAACGAAGACACGCCTATAACCGTCCAATCAGTTCCTGCAATCTGTTCCTGACTAACGTAGGATTGATGGTCCAGCGTATAGCCCTGCCCCGTCTCGATGTAGGGTTTCATGGCCTCCATTTCACTCGCTGAGCTATAGACAGTACGTTTAGGATGATAGACAAATTCATGGTTTTCATTGATGATAAAGGCAAAACCCTGCTGGCCCAACTGGAGTTGGTTGAGATAGGCTTCCAGAGTTTCGTAGGAAATATCCAAACGAAGCACACCAAGATTGGCTCCCTTTGCATCAACCAGTTCTTGAGTGACAGAAATAACCCACTGACTATCCGATTTGCGAGCTGGGGTTAAAACTGGCTTAGCTCCCTGATGAATAGCCTTTTGGTACCAATCCTCAGCCATCATATCAGAGGAAGTTTTCATCTGCACACTGTCATCTGTGGAAATAACCTGACCGGATTTGGTTACCAGTACCACCGTTTTCAAGTCCTGGTCTGCCTTTAAGATAGTCAAAAACAAATCTCGGATTCCCTTGGCTTGGTCCTGGTTAGGATTCTCAGAATAGGCTAGGACATCCTTCTGCTGGGTCAAACTGGTAGAGGTGGTTTCTAATTTTTTGATATAAGACTGAATAAAGTGGCTAGTTTGGCTGATGGTCGTTTGGCTATTGCCCTCAATGGTGGCCTCAATAGCTGATGAACTAGATTGATAGTAGAAAGTCCCAACCACAGCTAGTAGAATGAGAAAGACCAGAAAGATGGAAATAACCATTCTGACTAGGAGAGAAGAACGCTTCATCGGCCTTCTCCCTTCTTAAACTGACGAGGTGTCACACCTGCAATCTGTTTAAAACGTTGGGTAAAGTAGTTCATATCTTCAAAGCCAACCTTTTCGGCTATCTGGTAAATCTTTAAATCTGTGGTCAGAAGCAAGAGCTTGGCTTGCTTGACACGTTCTCTCACTAGATAATCCTGAAAAGGCAGGCCCAACTCTTTCTTAATCAAGGAGCTCAAATAAGTCGGGCTAAAGCCCAAATCACTGGCCAAAGACTTCAAACTAAACTGACTGTCAGCCAGATGAGACTGGATCTTCTGAGCCAGGTTTCCCTCAAACTTATCGGTTAATAAATCTTGTAACTGCTCTTCCTTTTCTTCCTTGTCTAGTTTTTGCTTGATTTTCCCCAACATTTCCTCAATATCCTGACGAGAAAAGGGCTTGAGCAGGTAGTCATCTACACCGAGTTTGACAGCAGACAAGGCATAATCAAAATCATCGTAACCTGTCAAAAAAACTAGGTGAACCTGAGGATAGGTTTCTCGTACCAGACTAGCCAACTGGATGCCATTCAGCTGAGGCATGTTGATATCAGTTAAAATGATGTCTGGCACCTGCCTTTGAATCAAGTCCCAAGCCTGTCTTCCATTTTCAGCCTGACCGATGATTTCCATATCGTAGGCTGCTACATTGACCAACTTGGTCAAGCCTTGTCTTACCAGATACTCATCTTCTACGATTAAGATTGTGTAGGTCATGCTCTGCTCCTTTACCACTTACTAGTATCAGTATAGCAAAATTCTCCTCTAACTGCTTAGGAAAGACTTCTTAATCAACATAATCTAGTAAATAGGCATAGCCTTTTTCTTCCATTTGGTCTTTGGGAATAAAGCGGATAGAAAGACTATTGATACAGTAGCGCAAGCCCCCCTTGTCCTGTGGTCCATCCGTAAAGACATGGCCAAGGTGAGAATCTCCAACTCGGCTTCTCACTTCCATGCGCGTCATATTGTAAGACTTATCTTCTTTATAGGTGGCAACATCTGGGCTGATGGGTTGGGTGAAACTAGGCCATCCGCAACCAGACTCAAACTTGTCCTTTGATGAAAAGAGGGGTTCGCCAGTTGCCACATCCACATAGATACCGGATTCAAATTTATCCCAGTAGCGGTTTGAAAAAGCTCGTTCTGTTTGATTTTTCTGGGTAACTGCATACTCCTCAGGTGACAAGGTCTTTTTCAATTCCTCATCACTTGGTTTAGGATATTTGCTGGCATCGATGACGGGGTAGGCTGCCTGATTAACATTGATATGGCAGTAGCCATTTGGATTTTTCTTGAGGTAGTCTTGGTGATAATCCTCCGCCACCACAAAATTCTTCAAGTTTTCCTTTTCAACTGCCAGAGGTTGGTCATATTTCTTAGCAACTTCATCAAAGACTTGGTTGATTACTTCCAAATCCTTGTCATCTGTGTAATATACGCCGGTACGATACTGAGTCCCCACATCATTTCCTTGTTTATTTTTGCTGGTTGGATTGATAATGCGGAAGTAATGAAGCAGAATTTCTTTGAGGGAAATTTGATTGGCGTCATAGGTGACATGGACAGTCTCTGCATGTCCTGTTTGGTTAATCAATTCGTACTTGGTTGTTTCCCCTCTACCATTTGCATAGCCTGAAACGGCATCTGTCACTCCAGGAACGCGTGAGAAGTATTCCTCCACTCCCCAGAAACATCCCCCAGCTAGATAAATTTCGTGCAAGTCTGCGTCTTTGCTCACTTCTGTTTTTTTCACTGTTTTTCCTCCTTGGCTAACTGATGCTTTCTCAATTTGCGAGCTATCTGTCTGCCCTGCATTTCGCATCAATAGAAAATAGAAACCGGTTATGGCTAGGAGAATGACCCCTGCCAAGACAAAAAGTTTTACTTTATCATTCATGACCTTTTCCCTACCCCATTTCTTTCAATTCTTTTAAAATCATATCCTTATCCATAAAACCTGGTTGCGTTTTGACCAGCTTGCCTTCCTTGTCTATAAAGGCTTGAGTTGGGTAAGAACGAACACCATAACTTTCCAAAAGTTTGCCTGACGGGTCAATTAAAACCGGAAAATTTTTATAATCCAAGCCCTTGTACCAGTTCTTAAAGTCCGCTTCTGCTTGTTCCCCCTTGTGGCCAGGAGATACCACTGTCAAGACCACGTAGTCATCACCAGCATCCTTAGCAATTTCGTCCGTATCTGGAAGGCTGGCTAGACAGATGGAACACCAAGAAGCCCAGAATTTGAGATAGACTTTCTTGCCCTTGTAATCAGACAAACGATAGGTCTTGCCATCTACACCTGTTAGTTCAAAATCAGCGACTTCCTGACCTTTAGTCGCAGTTTGCGAACTGACTTGTTGTGTTTTGGTTTGCTCCTTCATAGTAGACTCGTCTGCCATGTTTTTAGCCGAACAGGCTGCCAAGCAACAGATTGAGCCTACTCCAAGGAGACATGTTTGCCATTTTTTCATTTCTTTTTCCTCTCTATTCAAATAGTGTAGTCAAAATGGAAGCATTTCCCAAAAGCACCAAGATTCCCATCACGATAATGAGGAAACCACCGACTTTTTTGAGGGTTCCGAGATAGGGATGGAGTTTTCGGAAATGTTTCAAAACATAGCTGGAGGCGAGAGCTAGAACTAAAAATGGTAGCGCCAAACCCAGCGTGTAAACCAACATGAGACCAGCACCCTGCCAAGCTCCTGAACCACCTGAAGCCGCCAAGGCTAAAACAGACCCCAGAACTGGCCCCACACATGGCGTCCAAGCAAAACTAAAGGTCAACCCCAGTAAAAATGCCTGACTATAGCCGTTTCCCTTTTGTCCCTGTCTCTTTAGTTGTAGCCTTCTTTCCTTGTAAAGTCCCTGAAAATGTAAGACTTCCATCTGATGCAAGCCCAAGAGAATGATAACCGCACCCGTCACATATTGAAACCAAGAAGCATACAGCAAATTGCCTAAAAAACCAGCTCCATAGCCCAGTAAGATAAAGATAAAAGAAATCCCCGCTATAAAGGCCATAGTTCGCAATAAACTAACAAGTGAGATTGACAATTTTCCGCTAGAAACCTGAGCACCATCTTTGTCATCCAACAAGATCCCCGCATAGACAGGTAACAAGGGTAAAATACAAGGAGAAAAGAAGGAAAGAATTCCAGCAAGAAAAACACTGATAAAAAAGATTATATTATCCATTGCCTTCCTCCATTCTTTAAATTGATAGGACTATTATAGACCCAAAATTCCAGAAAAAACAGGGACAATGATAGGGAAAAATAGGAATTTAATCAGCTTATTTAGAAAACTTGCACTAAAAAGTCCCATAAGACCTATAATGAAAAGCGACTAATAATCTCAGCAAACTCATCAAACGAAATGCTTTTGGTTTTCGGAACTTTGAAAACTTAAAAAAACGGATTTTCATCGCTCTCAACACCAAAAAAGAAAGGACGAAATTCGTCCTTTCTCGATCTTAGCTGACTTCAACCCACTACAGTTGACAAAGAGCTGATTTTTCTGTCTAACTTTTTGGGGGCGGTACAAGCTCCTTTCATTTTAATACGTTCCTTCTTCACCTTGACTGGTCAAGATAACAGGTCCATCTTTGGTAATTACGAACTGGTGTTCATATTGGCACGATAGACCACCATCAATGGTCTTATGAGCCCAGCCAGTCTTCATATCTGTATCGATTTCCCAATCTCCAGTATTGATCATGGGTTCAATAGTCAGCACCATTCCTTCACGGAGACGAAGACCACGACCTGCAATACCGTAGTTAGGAACCATTGGCTCTTCGTGCATAGTTGGTCCAACTCCGTGTCCAACCAAATCACGTACGACACCGTAACCGCGACTTTCAGCATATTCCTGAATTGCTGCACCGATATCGCCAATACGGTTTCCAACAACTGCTTGCTCAATCCCTATATACATAGCTTCCTTGGTCACGGCCATCAAGTTCTTCACTTTTTCAGAAGGTCTACCAACCGCATAAGCCCAACATGAGTCTGCTAGACCGCCAGTATAGTTTTGAGTGTATTTTTTCATTTGCTCAACATTGTTGAAGTTGAGTTTAGATACATTGAGGTCAGATTTGGCAATCGGACCACCCAGTACCATGTCAACCTTGAGCAAATCGCCATCTTTCAAGATGTAATGACGTGGAAAAGCGTGAGCTACTTCGTCGTTGAGAGAGCAACAAGTGGCATAGGGGTAATCCATGACTGCACCATCCACGCCAATCTGTAAAGGAAGGAAATTCTCCTCTTTACAACGTCGACGAACGTACTCTTCAACTTCCCACATATCCACGCCTGGCTTAATCAAACCACGTAAGCCAATATGGATACTAGCTAGGAAATCACCAGCCTTGTCCATGGCTTCGATTTCACGTGCTGATTTTAAAGTTATCATTTTTTCTCCTAGATTCTAATTGATTTTGACTGTAACGTTTGCTTTTGATACAATCTGATGACCATGATAAATATCATAATCAATAATAGCCGAACGTCTCGTGTGGTGAACAATACGTGCCTGAATCCGCAAAGTATCATCTATCTGAACAGCTTGTAAGAAGTAAATTAGCATCTGCTCGATGATGAGATTGCGTCTACTATTTGCCACCAAATCCTGTGTCATATGAGTTAAAATTTCAGCAAGAACACCATTTGCTAAAACCCCGTTTTTCTCAAGCATAAAGGGCTCAACTGTAATCACAACTTCGTCGTGATGATAAGACAACTTCTGACCGATTTGCTCTGAAAAAGTCGGCAAAGCCGAAACTTGAGAGCGGCTCATCTTATCCATGACATCTCGTCTCGTTACAACTCCGAGCAAAGTTTGATTGCTTCTCACGACTGGGACCATCTCAAAGTCTTCTGCTATCATCCGTTGACTGACGTTAGCTATATTCGTTGCCAATCCTGTCAGGAAGAGACTACGAGTCATCACCTTGTCAATCGTCGTGCTAGGGGATTTGTCCCCTGCATCACGCATGGTAACAACTCCCACAACCACTTGGTGTTGGTTAATAACTGGGAAACGACTACTTCGATTCTTGCGTACCAAGTCTAGATAATCTTTCACTGTGTCCGTTTCTCTTAAGAAACCATACTCATGGCTAGGACGATAGAGCTTTTCAACTGTTAAAATATCTGTCTTAATCTGCACATTTGACAAAGCTCTATTGATCATAGTCGCAACTGTGAAGGTATCATGCTTGCTTCGTAAAACAGGAATTCCTTTCTGATTAGCAAGTTTCAGTACATCCTCGTGCACATGAAATCCACCGGTTACGAGGACCGCATTTTCATTTTCCAGAGCTAAAAGTTGAATACGAGTACGGTCTCCGACGATCAAAAGACCACCATCATGGAGATAAGACAGGATATTTTGCTCTGTCATAGCCCCAATGGAGAATTTGCTAAACTCTCTCTCCAACCCTTCCTGACCAGCTAAAACTTCAGAGGAGGTGACTTCAGCAATTTCAGCATAGGTTAGTCTCTCAATAGCCACTTTCTGAGATTTAACACGAATGGTTCCACTACGAGGACGGGTTTCTACAATTCCACGATTTTCAGCTTCTTTGATAGCTCGGTAGGCTGTTCCGTCACTAACACCTAGGTGATTGGAAATACTGCGAACACTAACTCTCTTCCCAATTGGTAACTCTTCCAGATAGGACAAAATTTCCTGGTGTTTACTCACTGAATTCTCCTTTAACGTATCGAAATTCAAGGTAGTCTCTCATTTTACGTGTATAGCGATCGCTCCCCTTGAATTGGCGAAAGAGACTAAAACCTGCTTTTTGAGCCACTTTTTGGCTAGCCTCATTTTCCAAATGGGTGATAATTGACAGCTGTCTGAGACCAAATTCTTCAAATGAAAGCTGACAAAGTTTGGTAACTACTTCTGTCATAAAACCTTGTGACCAAGAATCTTTTTTTAAGAAATATCCAATCTCAGCTTCTTTCTTGATTTCATCTATTTTTTCAAATTTAATGGAGCCAATCATTTCCTGATTTCCTTGGAGACAAATTGCCCAGACACCTAGAGGAGCCTTCATAAAATAGTTGGCAAGTGCGTATTGACTTTCTTCCAAACTTGCTTGACTGGGAAAAATAAACTGAAGATTTTCAGGATTGGAAGCAATCTCGAAAAACGCTTGACTGTCACTAAAAAAGAAAGGACGCAAATACAAGCGTTCCGTTTCAAAGAAAGAAAACATTGCTAATTTGGTCCAAATATTCATAATCACCTCAACGGCTTAGTCTTCGACGAGTGTAATATCTGCTCCAAGACTACGTAATTTTTCAATAATATCTGAGTAGCCACGAAGGATAAACTCAATATTTGTAATTTCAGTCTGGCCTTGAGCCATCAGTCCAGCAATCACAAGTGCAGCACCAGCTCGCAAGTCTGTAGCTTTCACCTTGGCACCATGTAGAATTCGCCCACCAGTGTAGAAAATATGGTCATTTGTAGTCGCAATATCCGCGTCCATTTTTGCTAACTCAAAGACATGATTGACACGTTTTTCGTAAATGGTATCAATAATAGTACCACGACCTTGAGCAGTTAGTAAAAGTGGTGTGATTGGCTGTTGCAAATCGGTTGCAAAACCAGGATAAGGAGCAGTTTTAATATTGATGGCCTTCAAATCAGATTGTTCTTCAACAAAGATACTATCCTCAGAGACGGTCATACGAACGCCCATTTCCTCTAGTTTGGCGATAAAACCTTCTAAATGCTCATAGAGAACATTGTTAATACGGATTCCTTTACCAACCGCTGCAGCAAGTGAAATATAGGTTCCAGCTTCGATACGATCTGGGATTACTTGGTGACGCGTTCCATGAAGTTGCTTGACACCATCAATAATGATAATATCAGTCCCTGCACCACGAATGTGAGCCCCCATGTTATTCAAAAGGGTAGCCACATCGATGATTTCTGGTTCACGGGCCGCATTTTCAATAACAGTCCTTCCCTTAGCCTTAACAGCCGCAATCATGGTATTAATCGTCGCACCAACACTGACGGTATCCATGTAAATACTTGCGCCGTGAAGTCCCTTACCTTGGGCAGATAAATTCATATTATCTCCCTCGTAGCTCACCTTGGCTCCCATAGCTTCGAAGGCTTTTAAGTGAAGGTCAATCGGACGAGGTCCCAGATCACATCCGCCAGGAAGTCCAACCGTGGCTTCACCAAAACGACCTAAAAGACTTCCGTAGAAATAATAAGATGCACGAAGGCTATTAATCTTACCATAAGGCATAGGAATATTCTGAACACCTCTAGGATCAATCTCCAAAACATCATCGTAGCGTTTTACTTTCGCTCCCATGATTTCCATAATTTCGACAAGACTAGCAACGTCTGAAATATCTGGGACACAATCCAAAGTGACAATATCATCTGCCAGTATAATAGCAGGGATTAATGCTACAACACTATTCTTAGCACCGCTAATGGTGATCTCACCTTGCAATGGATGTCCACCATTGATGACAATTTTTCTCATGTTATACTCTTTCAAAATTTACTAAAAAGGTCTCTACATTCTATTATACCATAGTTCTCCTATTTTTCCCATTTCTGTTTAATAAAAATCACTCTCTTTTTATCTTCTAAAATAGAAAAAAGCCCCATCACACAAGCACAAAAGCTTGGTATGATAGGCTTTTAAAAGTTTAGATTAACGTACTGTACGGATACGCATTGTGTTTGTACGAACAGCTTCTCCAAGTGGCACACCTGCAACGATAATCATATCATCACCAGATTCAACCAAACCTTGTTCTACTGCAATCTTTTCAGCAAGTTCGAACATATCATCAGTGTTTGATGGACGTTCAGTTGTTACTGGGATAACACCCCAGTTCAACATCAATCCACGTTGAGTTAATTCATCGAAAGTGATTGCCAAGATATCAGCATCTGGACGGTATTTAGAAATCAAACGAGCAGTGTGACCTGTCTTAGTAAGAGTAACCACCAACTTGATATTCATAGAGTTTGTCGCATCCTTAACAGCTGAAGCCATAACCTCAGTCTTAGAATTACGTGACAAGTTAACAAACGACAAGCGACCGTATTCTTTCAAAAGGGTTTGAGCATTCTTGTCAATTGTTGCCATTGTACGAACAGATTCAAGTGGGTATTTACCGTTTGCAGACTCACCTGAAAGCATTGTAGCGTCAGTACCGTCGATAACAGCGTTAAATACGTCTGATACTTCTGAACGAGTTGCACGTGGTTTTTCAGTCATTGTTTCAAGCATGTTTGTTGCTGTGATAACAACTTTACCAGCTGCGTTCACTTTAGTGATGATCATTTTTTGGTAAACTGGAACCATTTCGAATGGTACTTCGATACCCATGTCACCACGAGCAATCATGATACCGTCAGCAGCTTCAATGATTTCATCCAAGTTGTCAATACCTTGTTGGTTTTCGATTTTAGCGAACAATTGAACATGACCGTTACCTGTTTCTTCACAGATTGCACGAACTTCATTCACGTCTTTCGCAGTACGTACAAATGAAATCGCAATAAAGTTGATACCTTGTTCCAAACCGAAACGGATATCATCGTTATCACGTTCAGCAAGTGCTGGGAAAGGAATTTTAGTGTTAGGGATGTTTACACCTTTTTGTTTAGCGATAATTCCGTCGTTTTCAACTTCAACTTCAAACTCACGAGTTGCATCGTCTTTTGCAACAACGCGAAGACCAAGTTTACCATCGTCAACCAATACTTGGCGACCAACCTCAACATCATCGTAGATGTCAAGAGCACCAGCAACGTTCAAAGCAATCACTTCACGAGTTGATTTGATTCCTTGTTTAGTTGCAACACGGATTTTTTCACCAGTTTTGTATGAGTATTCTTTTGCGTCACCTTCAAACAATTCAGTACGGATTTCTGGTCCTTTTGTATCAAGAAGGAAACCAACTTTCTTACCAGCAAGTTTTTCAGCAAGTTTAACAGTTGCCATACGCTCACCTTGTTCTTGGTGGTCACCGTGTGAGAAGTTGAAACGGAAAGTGTTTGCTCCTGCTTCAATCAATTTCGCAATATTTTGAGCTGAAGCTTCAACGTCAAGTTTTTCTCCCCAATATCCGTCATCACCGAATTTTTTACCACCACGGATTTCTACCGCAGGACCCAAAGTTGCAACGATTTTTACACGTTTATTCATGATTTGTGACTCCTTTATATAATTTGACCTTTTATGGTCATTTTACCAGATTAGTTAAAGTTGATTATGACAAGCTTTTGTTCAAGCTAGCAAGTCCAAGGTCAGCTTTGTGCGGGTTGTTCACCACGATCTTGCCATCTTCAGTCAAGCTAAACAAAGCTCCCTCTTCTGCTGTTCCAAGAATTGGATTTTCAACCATTTTCTCATTACGAATACCAACAGCGACACCACCGATTCCTTGTTTGAGAAGTTTAACAGCATGTGCTCCCAAGCGTGACGCCAAGACGCGGTCACGCGCAGTTGGTGAACCACCACGTTGGATGTGACCAAGTTCAGTTACACGAAGGTCACTAGTGTCTCCAGCTTCTTTTAGTTTTTGACCAAATTCAGCTGCTGACATAACACCTTCCGCCAAAACGATGATGTTGTGTTTCTTACCGTGTTCATAACCAGCTTTGATGCTAGCTACTATTTCTTCCATGTTGAAGCCTTCTTCAGGAATAATGATTTCATCGGCACCAGTAGCAATACCTGCCCAAAGTGCGATATCACCAGCGTTACGTCCCATTACTTCTACAACGAAAGTACGACGGTGACTTGATGATGTATCGCGAATCTTATCAATCGCATCCATTGCAGTAGTAACTGCAGTATCAAATCCAATTGTGAAATCAGTACCTACGATGTCATTATCAATTGTGCCAGGCAGACCGATAGCTGGGAATCCATGCTCAGTCAAGCGCATAGCTCCGTGATAAGAACCGTCACCACCGATTACAACGACACCTTCGATCCCGTGTTTTTTCAACTGCTCAATCCCTTTAAGTTGACCTTCAAGTTGTGCAAACTCAGGGTAACGGGCAGAGTGAAGGAAAGTACCACCACGTGAAATGATGTCTCCAACTGAAGCAGCATCAAGTGGATAGATTTCACCGGCAACCATCCCTGCGTATCCATCATAGATACCAAAGACTTCCATTCCTTCTGAGATTGCTTGACGAACTACTGCACGGATGGCAGCGTTCATACCAGGGGCGTCTCCACCGCTAGTCAAAACAGCAATACGTTTCATTTGGTTTTGCTCCTTTTTCTTTTAACATTCTTATAGATTATACCACATTTCATTTGAAAATTCTTCTATTTTTCGTATTTTTAGCGATAAATCGTTTTCATAGCAATTCCCTCTAATTTTTCCTGTAAAGCAGAATCTTTTCTTACAAAATGTTGTGTAGAAACAACCGTTTTTTGTTCCTCTTCATACCTAATAATGACAGGGATTGGGCCTTTGTATTGTTCTAGGATATTTGAAATCTCTTTATCGTAGTTGTGATTTTTAACTTGAATCCAGAATCGTTCCGCTACCGCTTCTTTCAAATCTTGTGCAATCATTTGCAGACGGCCATCTCGAGATTGAACTTTACCATTGATATAGTAAAATTTCCCTTCGGATAAAATGGAAGCAAATTTTCTATATTGGTCTGAAAATACAGTTACATCCATCCGAGACTTACTATCATGAACCTGTAGAAAGGCCATACTCTCGCCTTTCTTAGTTCGAATGACTTTTATTTTTTGCACTTCAACTAGAAGAGTGGCTTGAGCTCCTTCGATTAGATTAGCGATCGGAGTCGTCGGATATAGGGCTTGTTTAGCAAGAGTTTGGAGTGGATGGGAACTGATACCAACCCCGATCAGTTCCTGCTCCTTGTAAAATTTTTCTGCCTCCGTAAAATCATCAGCCTCAGTCCAACTATAGTTTGCATCCGCAAAGAGTCCTCCTAACTCCTCAACAAAAACAAACAAATTGGACAGATTCACTAGGATTTTCTGGCGGTTCTTGTCAAATTCATCAAAGAGCCCTAGTTCAACCAAAGGAGTCAAAAGCGATAGTTTCTTGTAATTCTTGGGAAGACGTGTGACGAAATCTTCCACACTTGAAAAAGGACGATTTTCGATAATCCAGTAAGACAAATCTCTTGGCAGCCCCTTAATGGCTTTCAAGCCAAGATAGATTGCTTTCTGGGTAATTTTATCGTGATAGGGAATACTGTTGATAGCTAAAGGCGCTACTTGAAATCCCATCTGCAGAGCATCGACAATATACTCACTGCTTGAATAATTCAACATGACTTGAAAGAAAATAGCAGGATAGTGCGTCTTGAAATAAGCAAGCTGGAAAGCCAGTGCTGAGTAGGCGTAGGCGTGGGATCTATTAAATCCATAGCCCGCAAACTTTTCCATCACTGCAAAAACTTGGTTGGCTTTTTCTTCTGAATGCCCCAGTTTCATAGCTCCAGTGATAAAATCTTCCTTCATCAAATGCATCTCTTTAGCATTTTTCTTACCCATGGCTCGTCTGAGAATGTCGGCTTTACCAAGGCTGAAGCCTCCAAAGCGCTGAGCCACCTGCATAACTTGCTCTTGGTAAAGCATAATACCGTAGGTTGATGACAGGATGTCCTCCAAGGCAGGATCCAGCACCGTCACCTTTTCTTTGCCGTGCTTACGAGCGACAAAGTTATCAATATAATCGCTTGCCCCTGGTCTGTTGAGTGAGGTTGTGGCTACTACCTCTTCAAAGACTTGCGGCTGAACTCGTTTCAACAATCGAATGGCGCCAGGTTGTTCAAATTGGAAAATGCCTTTGGTATTTCCAGCAGCAAAGAGGGCCAGAGTGTCCTTGTCTTCCAAATCAATCTCTTCGATTTTCAGATGAACACCTTCTGACTCAGCCAATAATTCCTGCATTTTTTGGACAAAAGTCAAGTTACGCAGACCTAGGAAATCCATTTTTAGAAGTCCATTGGCTTCAACACCATGAGCATCATACTGGGTGATTAGCATATCCTCACCGTATTTGAGCGGAATATAGTCCGTCAAGTCTTGGTCACTCATAACGACTCCTGCCGCATGGATAGAGGTCTGACGAGGATAACCTTCAATCTTACGAGCAATCTCAAAAGCTTTTTGGTATTCAATCTTACTATTGATGACCTGCCTAAACTGCAAATTCTTTTCATAAGCTGTCGTTAATGTATCTCGGAAACTGATTTTTTTCGTAATATTTGTTAATTCGTACTCTGGAACACCATAGCGTTTAAAAACATCACGAATTGCCTGTTTTGCTCCAAAGGTCGAATAAGTGACAATTTGTGCCACATGTTGACTACCATACCGATCACGAACATAGCGAATGAACTCTGGTCTATAGAGGTCAGGGATGTCGATATCGATATCGGGCATGGTGTAGCGCTCACGATTTAAAAAGCGCTCGAAAATCAAGTTCTTCTCAACCGGGTCAATTCCTGTAATATCCAGTGAGTAAGCCACCAGACTACCCACAGCAGAACCACGCCCCATACCCATATAGTAGCCTTGGGAACGTCCAAAACGGAGCAAATCCCAAACCACAAGGAAATAGTCATCAAAGCCCATATCATGAATCACAGCCAATTCTTCATTCAGTCGTTCATGATAGATAGCTGAGGTTAGCCCCTTGTCACTCAAGCCTTGCTCAGCCCTCTCTCTAAGTTCTTCTACTGCTGGTCTTTCAGGATTAAAGCGAGGAAGTTTTAAACTTGGGTCGATTTGATAGCTAACATTCTCTATCACACCTTGAAGATTGGCAAGCGCCTGAGGGAAGCGATTTTTAAATCGAGCTTCTAAGTCTGAGGCTGGTAGAAAGATCCCTTGTTGTGAATGCAGATCCACTTCTCTCAGGCTGACATTATCCTTGACTGCTGACAAAATTTGCAAAACTTGAATATCTTCTTTTTCAAAAGAGTTGACTTGATAGAGTGGAAGAATGGGTCTGGTAAAGACTTCTTGAGGAGTATCTGGACTGACACCAATAAAATAATCATGCCCTAAATCCAGCTGTTCGATTCCTTCAAAATATGGAACAATAACGGCAACATCCTCAAGGTGGCTGGTAAAGTCAGACCAATTCTTTCGACCAGTCATTTTTAAAGTGGATAACTTCATCAACTCTTGGTAACCTTTAGTAGATAGGGCTAGAAAACGAAGAGAAATATTCTCCTCATCTTTGACCAAGGTCATTTCAAGACCAATTAAAGGTTGGATTCCATATTTTCGAGTCACTTCTAAAAAGTGATAGGCTCCATAGAGATTATCCACATCCATGATAGCAAGGTGAGAATAGCCATATTCTTTAGCTGTATGTACATATTTTTCAATCGAAACCACACTTTCCATAAAACTATATACAGTCTTGGTATCGAGTTGTACAATCATTCCATCTCCTCCTTGCTTTAGATATACTACTATTATACCATTTTAAAAACTAGAATGAAAAGGTAGAGACCATTCCTTTTAAAGTGACTTCATCGCAGGTCAACAATATCTTTTTTACCTTATTTTTGATATACTAAATTTAGAATATTTCCAAAGGAGAGCGCCATGCGTTTTAATCAATTCAGCTATTTGCCCGTTTCTCATTCGCAAGTTTTACGCGAGTTATCTCAGCTTGGTTTGAAGCTGGCACCAGAACAAGCACCAAAAAAACAACTTGAACAATTTGTTCGCTGGAGTTTTTTCACTTATAAAAATACCGACTATCCTTTGTCTGTCTTAGCAGCTGACAAGGAGACTGACCTCCTTACCTTCTTTCAGTCAGATTGTGACCTGACTCCTGAGATTTTTTATACTGTGGCTTTTCAACTTTTAGGGTTTAACTATCTTGTTGACTTTGAAGACGCCGAACAATTCCGTAAAAAAACTGGTTTTCCTATTATTTATGGAGATTTGATTGAAAATCTCTACCATTTGCTCAACACTCGAACCAAAAAGGGAAATACGCTCATCGACCAACTTGTTAGTGACGAACTCATTTCAGAAGACAACCACTACCACTACTTTAACGGTAAGAGCTTGGCAACCTTCTCTACTCATGATGTCATTCGTGAAGTCGTGTATGTCGAGAGTCGTGTGGATACTGATAAAGACGGTCTCCCTGACTTAGTCAAGGTCAGCATTATTCGCCCTCGCTATAATGGACAGATTCCTGCGGTTATGACTGCCAGTCCTTATCACCAAGGCACCAACGACAAAGCCAGCGACAAGGCTCTCTACAAGATGGAAGGAGAGCTTGAGGTCAAACCTGCCCACACCATTGAGCTCGAGGAGCCTAAGCTGAATGTAGTCGAACCTCATGGCCAAGCAGAAGTCGTCTCAGAAGCTGAAGAAAAGCTAACTCACATCAATAGTTCGTACACTCTCAACGACTACTTCCTTCCAAGAGGATTTGCCAATCTCTATGTATCGGGTGTTGGTACCAAGGATTCTCAAGGTCTCATGACCAATGGGGACTACCAGCAGATTGAAGCTTATAAAAATGTCATTGACTGGCTCAATGGTCGTTGCCGTGCTTTCACGGACCACACGCGCAAACGCCAAGTCAAAGCTGACTGGTCAAACGGGAAAGTCGCAACAACAGGTATTTCCTATCTAGGTACCATGTCCAATGGTCTCGCCACCACTGGTGTTGATGGCTTAGAAGTCATCATCGCTGAAGCAGGTATTTCCTCTTGGTACAACTACTATCGGGAAAATGGTCTAGTGACTAGCCCAGGTGGCTATCCAGGTGAGGATTTTGACTCACTTGCTGAGCTTACCTACTCCCGCAATCTCTTAGCTGGTGACTATATCCGTGCTAATGAAGCTCATCAAGCGGACTTAGAAAAGGTAAAAGAGCAACTGGATCGCAAGACTGGTGACTACAATCAGTTTTGGCATGACCGCAACTATCTGCTCAATGCTCACAAGGTTCAAGCTGAGGTCGTCTTTACGCATGGTTCCCAGGATTGGAACGTCAAACCTCTTCATGTTTACCAGATGTTTCATGCCCTTCCTAGCCATATCAATAAGCACCTCTTTTTCCATCATGGTGCCCATGTTTATATGAACAACTGGCAGTCGATCGACTTCCGCGAGTCCATGAATGCCTTGTTAAGTAAGAAATTGTTAGGACTTGACTCAGGCTATCAACTTCCGACTGTCATCTGGCAGGACAATACAGCACCGCAAAGATGGCAAGGTCTTGATAACTTTGGTAAGCAGGATGAACTCCATACCTTCTCTCTTGGAACTGAAGAAAAAGTGATTCAAAACCAGTATGATCAAAAAGATTTTGATCGTTATGGAAAGACTTACCAGACCTTCAACACCGAACTTTACCAAGGAAAAGCCAATCAGATCACCATTGATCTTCTAGTAACTCAAGATATTCACTTAAATGGTCGAGTGGAGCTGAAACTTCGTGTCAAATCAAGTACAAACAAGGGCTTATTATCTGCTCAACTGCTAGAACTTGGACAAAAGAAATATCTGCAGCCTTATCCAGCTGTTTTAAGTGCTAGAACCATTGATAATGGTCGTTACCACATGTTAGAAAATCTCTGTGAATTGCCATTTACTCCAAGCGCCCAGCGTGTCATCACCAAAGGCTACCTTAATTTACAAAACCGAAGTGACCTCTTAAAGATTGAAAATATCCAACCAAATGAATGGATGGACTTCAAGCTAGAGCTGCAACCAACTATTTACAAGCTGAAAAAAGGTGACACACTTCGCCTTGTTCTCTATACTACCGACTTTGAAATCACTATCCGTGATAATACAGACTATCACTTAACAGTCGATCTCACACAATCCTCCATCACCATCCCTTCATAAAAGGAGTCAGCCTCATATGAATAAATCTGAACATAGACACCAACTCATCCGTGCACTTGTAGCTAAAAATAAGATTCATACACAGGCAGAGTTGCAAGCTTTACTAGCTGAAAACGACATCCAAGTCACACAGGCTACTCTCTCACGCGATATCAAGACTATGAACCTTTCAAAGGTTCGCGAAGCAGATCATTCTTACTATGTTTTAAATACTGGTTCCATCTCCAAGTGGGAAAAACGCTTGGAAAACTATATGGAAGATGGCTTGGTCATGCTACGCCCTGTCCAGCATCAGGTTGTCCTCAAAACCTTGCCAGGCCTTGCCCAATCGTTTGGAGCTGTTCTCGATGCACTTGATTTCAAACAAATCATTGCCACCGTGTGTGGTGATGATGTCTGCCTTCTTATCTGTGAAAATGCTGAAGAAGCACAGACTTGCTTTGAAATTCTTAAAAAATTTGCGCCACCATTTTTCTTTAGTGAATAAAACAAATCCCGTGATCAAAAGATCACGGGAATTTTTATTTCTATGACTGTGTTTATTCTTTCTTTGTACGTGCCAATCGAAGAGCACGTTTAGGGTTGAGACGATTAAACAATTCTTCTAGTTTCTTTTCATTCCATACATCTGCTGCAGAAACAAAATTTCCATCTGCATCTCGGAATGATATCGGTTTATCTCCCATATCGATCTCCTAGTCTACAAATTCAAACTCAAATTTACCGATTCGGACCAAGTCGCCATCTTTGGCACCACGTGCACGAAGAGCTTCGTCAACTCCCATACCACGAAGCTGACGAGCAAACTTCATGACCGATTCGTCACGGTCAAAGTTGGTCATGTTAAAGAGTTTCATGAGTTTTTCACCAGAAAGTACCCATGTCGCATCATCATCACGACTAATCTCAAAGGCTTTTTCTTCCTCGTCAAAGCCATAGTAAGCCTCTTCTTCCATATCGGATTCATCATAAATCGGGAATTCTGGAGTCTTGTCCAACAATTCAGCTGTCGCATCCAAAAGAGTTGCCAAACCTTGCTTGGTCAATCCAGAAATAGGGAAAATAGCTGGAAGTTCCTCAAACTCGTCGTAGTTTGCTGCCAACTTTTCCTTGAAAGTTTTAAGATTTTCCTGACTTTCAGGCATATCCATCTTGTTGGCTACGATAATCTGTGGACGTTCCATGAGACGAAGATTGTAGGATTCCAATTCTTTATTGATAGCAAGGTAATCTTCGTAAGGATCACGCCCTTCGCTAGCCGACATATCGATGATATGAAGGATAACTCGAGTGCGTTCAATATGACGTAGAAACTGGGTTCCCAAGCCGACACCCTGGCTAGCTCCCTCAATCAAACCTGGAAGGTCCGCCACGGCAAACGATTCACCTGACTGCGTACGAACCATGCCCAAATTAGGAACAATGGTCGTAAAGTGGTAGGCACCAATCTTTGGTTTGGCTGAGGTGATGACACTAAGCAAAGTTGACTTCCCGACAGATGGAAAACCGACTAAGCCGACATCTGCCAAGATTTTTAATTCTAGTTGCAACTCACGTTCCTGACCTGGCTCTCCATTCTCAGAGATTTCAGGTGCAGGATTTTTTGGTGTTGCAAAGCGAATGTTTCCTCGACCACCTCGACCACCATGAGCCACGATAAATTCTTGGCCATGCTCAATCAAGTCTGTAATGACTTTTCCAGTCTCAGCATCACGTACAGTCGTTCCTTGTGGTACGCGAACATGAAGGTCTTCTGCACCACGCCCATGCATTCCTTTAGTCATCCCCTTTTCTCCAGAATCAGCCTTGAAATGACGGTTATAGCGGAAATCCATCAAAGTACGCAAGCCTTCGTCTACAACGAAAACAACATTACCTCCACGTCCACCATCACCACCCCAAGGACCGCCATTCGGGACATATTTTTCACGGCGAAAGGCAACCATGCCATCGCCACCATTACCAGCCTTGACCTTGATCTTGGCTGTATCTAAAAACATACTCATATTTTCTTCTCACTTTAAAAAGGCTGGGGAGAACCCAGTCATTAGTTATTGTTTCTATCTTAGCAACTTGCTTAGAATCTGCTAAAAGCTCCAAGCGCTGTCGCAAAAATACCAGCAAGGGTTACAAACAACATAATTAGCACGACAAAAAGCGTTACTTTTTCAAACATTGTTTTTTTACGTTTTCCATTATCTCCAAAAGCCATTTGGACTCCTTTTTATTTCTCTTTGTTCTATTCCAATTCTCTTTTAATATTCGCTAGAAACAGGTGCAATTACCCATAAAATCAAGTAAGCAAGTACTCCTGCCCCATAACAAAAAGCAAGAACACCCCAAATCACACGAACAATGGTGGGATCAATATTAAAATAGTGGGCTACTCCTGCGCAAACACCACCAATTTTTTGGTCTCTTCCACTTCTCATAAATTTTTTCGCCATCTTTTATTCTCCTATATTTTTACTAATCTCTCCAGTAATCCCGGATGCTAGACAACTGCTTTTTGGAAGCCTTTAATATTCGTTTGGACTCTTTAACTGGGGCTGAAACAGCCTGCTGAGGTAGGTACAAAATAGTTTTTAAGAATCGCTGTGTCATGGGTTCATCGCCACGTAGTTCCTGTTCAAATTTATTTGAAATAATGGCATCGAGATAAAACTCATGGACTCGTTTCCCAAAATTCTCAGCCGAAATCTCATACAACTTGTCAGCCAACTTCTGCTCATCCATATCTGGAGTGGCAATCAAAGCCTCCAAGATGGCACCTGCAAGGTCCTGTTCTCCATAGTAGAGGGTTCCAAACATCTTGTCACTGATCAGATTATCCAGATAAGGATTACCATGAGCGATGACAGGCGTTCCACTAGCTAGACTCTCTAGATAAGTCAGGCCTTGGGTTTCACTAGTGGAAGCAGAGATAAAGAAATCTGCCGCCTTATAGTACAAGGCTGTTTCACTTGGAGCGACCATACCAGTAAAAATCACCTGATCTTGAATTTGCAACTGGACGGCTTGTTCTTTCAGACTGTCCAAATAAGGACCGTCACCAGCAACAACCAGCTTCACCTTGTCTTCTTCTTTTAAAACCTGCGTAAAGGCGGCTAGGACCGCTTGGATATTCTTCTCAAAGGAGATACGAGAAAGACTCAATAACATTTTCTCGTCTTCTTTAATCCCAAGTTTAAGTCGAAGGGCAGCTAAATTTTCTTCCTTAATCTCAGGGCGTTCAAATTTAGCTAGCTCAATCCCAGTTGGGATAACACGCTTTTCAACCTTGACCTTGTACTTAGATAGAAGGTCCCGAACAATCTCACTAGGACAAATCACTCCATCCACATCGTGAAGGAAGCCCCTTACCAGATATTTTACCATATTTGGCCGAATCAGCATCCCCTTAGCAATATAATGCACATAATCTTCGTACTGGGTGTGGTAAGTATGAATAACAGGAATTTTCAATTCTCTTGCAATCCAAATCCCTAGTAAACCTAGTGAAAACTCTGTTTGCGTATGAATGATATCTAGCTGATACTGTTTGGCAATTTCAAGCGCTTTTGTAAAGCCACGATAAGCAAAACGTCGATCCTTAAATGCAAAGAAGGGAACACTCGGAATTCGAATGATTTGCCAATCCTCGTAGCGGTTCACGTCTTTATCAGTGGTTGTAAAGATAAAAACCGCATGTCCCTGCTTTTCAAGCTCTGTCTTTAAGGTTCGAATACTAGTCGCAACCCCAGAAACCTGAGGAAAATAGGTGTCTGTAAATAAACCAATTCGCATAAACTACCTCACTTTTTGCCCAAAGCAGCCTGTTCTCGATAGAATTTTAGCCAAATTTCCAACAAGTGCTCCTCGGAGTACTCTTTGGAGATCTCGCGAGCTTTTTCTTTCAAGTCTTTCAACTTTTCAGGATGATTTTTGTATTCGAGAATGGCTTCTCTCATCTCTGAAACATCACTTGTAGCACGATAATTCCCATCGAGAATGACCTTGTATAGATCTAAATCCCTTAGCATAATCGGTGCTTCACAACTTGCTGCCTCTAAGATGGTCATCGGGAATAATTCGTTGTAACTTGGTAGCAAGAAGAGATTCGCCAAAGCGTAGAGTTCTCGCATTCGCTCTGGAGGAACAATACCTGGGAAAATTAGATTTTTAGGTGGATTGTCCATGATTTTTTTATAGCGTTCATAACCATCTGTCATCCCGCCAAATGAAAAACCACCAGCCCAGATAAAGGTAATTTCTGGCAATTCCTCCGCAAGACGTATAAAGTCATCAATTCCTTTACGCTTCTGAACCTGACCTGCACCAACCACAACAAACTGATCTTCAGCTAAATCCATTTCCTGACGAAGTTTTGCTACTTGGTCAGCTGGCAGTGGATGCCATTTTTCCTTATTTACAAAGTTTGGAATATAAGTCACTTTTTCACGTGGAATACCAGCTGCCACCAAATCCTCGATAAACATGGGATTGACCACTACCAAGTGTTCCATTCGGTTGTAAAATGAAAAAACATAGCGTTTGATAATTCCCTTTAAGAAAAATGGAATTTTCAAACTCCCCTCAAGCGTATCAGGCAAAAAATGCACATAGCCAATTTTTCTCCCAGATCGCTTCTTTTGGAATGTAGATAAATAATAAGGGAAATCAATGGTATGAAAGTGGGTTACATCAGCCTCCACAGGAAGATTCTCCGTAACAATCAACTGATCTTGGGCATCACGATGTAGAAGACGTACCAATTCACGGTAGGCTCCTGATACTCCCTGACCAGCCACTTTTTCACTTGAACTTAGCATATTGACACGCAATTTTTCGTTTTCCATACCATTCATTATACCATTTTATTTCCAGAAAATCAGCAAAAGAAAGAAGAGACCAGAGGAAAAAGAGGAATTTACCCTATTTTCCAATCGTCTCTCATATTTTTTACTGTTTATTTAATTCCTAGGGCGATACGTGCGTAGCGGCTCATTTTTTCAACCGTCCAAGCTGGATACCATACCAATTTAACTTCTGTATTGGTTACCTCAGGCACATCTGTCATCGCATCGTGTATCTGGTCTGTCAAAAGGTCAGCCAGTGGGCAGCCCATGGTTGTCAAGGTCATATCAATTTCAGTGTGACCTGTTTCACCATCAAATCGAATTTCATAAATCAAACCTAAATTGACAATATCAATACCCAACTCAGGGTCGATGACTTCTTCCAAGGCATTTAAAATACGTGTTTTAATAGCCTCAATTTGCTCTTCTGTATAAGCCATGTTATTCCTCCCTCTTAGTCTTCAATAAAATCACGAAGGGGTTTGCTGCGACTTGGTTGACGCAATTTTCTCAAAGCCTTAGCCTCAATCTGACGAATACGTTCACGAGTCACGTTAAAGACTTTACCAACATCTTCAAGAGTACGCATTTTCCCATCGTCTAGCCCGAAGCGCAAGCGTAGGACGTTTTCTTCACGGTCTGTGAGAGTATCCAAGACTTCATCCAACTGCTCACGCAAGACGATACGAGTTGTATAGTCTACTGGATTTTCAATCACTTCGTCTTCGATAAAGTCCCCAAGATGGCTATCGTCCTCTTCACCAATCGGTGTTTCAAGTGATACTGGCTCTTGGGCGATTTTCAAGATTTCACGCACCTTGTCAGGTGTCATATCCATACGCTCAGCAATTTGTTCAGGAGTAGGATCTTGACCCAATTCTTGAAGGAGATTTCGCTGTTCACGAACCAATTTATTGATAGTTTCAACCATGTGAACAGGGATACGGATGGTACGCGCCTGATCAGCGATGGCACGAGTGATTGCCTGACGAATCCACCAAGTTGCATAAGTTGAAAACTTAAAACCTTTTGAATAGTCAAACTTGTCCACGGCCTTCATCAAGCCCATATTTCCTTCTTGGATCAAATCAAGAAACTGCATACCACGACCTACGTAGCGCTTAGCAATCGAAACCACCAAACGAAGGTTGGCTTCTGCAAGACGCTGTTTTGCTTCGATGTCACCAGCTTCAACAGCTAGGGCCAATTCTTTTTCTTCTTCGTTGGTCAAGAGAGGAACAACCCCAATTTCCTTCAAATACATACGGACAGGGTCATTAACCTTAGCAGAGGTTGAGCCAATCAAATCCTCATCACTAAGTTCAGGCTCTTCTTCTGTACTAAGGACTCGTGCACTTGGATTCCCTTCGTTATCCGTGATGGAAATGCCAGCATCCTGAATCCGTTGCAAAAGGTCTTCAATGCCGTCTGCATCGAGGGTAAAAGGAATAACCAGACTTGAATTGATTTCGTCGTCTGTTGCTGTTCCTGTTTTTTTGTGGTTACGGATAAAGTCTGCTACTTGCACATCAAATGTCGTTACTTCTTTTTGTTTTGTTGCCATTATTACTCCATTCTTCTCTTTTGGGAAATCAATCGTTGCAATTCTTCCAAGGCTGTGTCTGTATCTCCTACATGACTAGCTTCCTGCACTTTCTTTTTAATTCTTAAGTTGTCCTTGCTGAGGAGAGCACGGTTTCGAGTCGCTTCGACTTCCGCTAGCTCCTGAGGCGACATCTCAGCTGGCAAATCCAGACTAAGTACGTGGTACCAAGCATTTTCAACCTCAGGCGTCTGATGAGAAAGCTCCTCTGAGCCGATTTCTCCCTGCTCACTTAATAATTCGTAAAGAATCTGAAATTCTGGGGTATCAAAGAAAAAATCTTCTCTTAATCGGTAGTCATTTAGAACAACTGGATTCTCAGCCATCCTATAAAGGAGATGAGCCTCTGCTCTCATGACTGCTGTCAGTTGCCGCGTCACAGGTAAACTAATCGTTGCTGTTGTAGGATGTTCTTTGACTCTCTCCTGTCTCTGAACAATCCGACTTTCATTTACAATTTGCTCTACCTGTTGGTAATCAAAAGAAGGTAGATTGTCCGCCAGAATGTGGATATAAGAATTCTGGGCAGTGATAGACTTTTCTTTGGCAATTAAGGGCGCAATCTTTTCAATGAACTCGATTTGCGCCTGCAAGTTATCACTATTTTCAGGTTTGAGTTGGTGAATATAGAACTCTATGGGACTGATGCGTGTCTTGGTTAAGAGGTAGGCTAGGTCTTCAGCAGAATTCTTTTGTAAATACTCATCTGGGTCCATGGCATCAGGTACTCGAACAACCTCCACTGAAAAGTCTTTTAACTCCTCTAGAGCCTTGGCTGTCGCTGCCTGTCCTGCCTTGTCACCATCATAGCTGAGAACAATTTTTTTGGTAAAGCGTTTGAGGTGGTCAACATGCTCCTTGCTTAAGGCTGTTCCCATGGAAGCCACAGCATTTTCTATACCAGCACGGTAGGCTGCGATAACATCCATGAAGCCTTCCATCAGATAAAGCTCTGTAATCTTACCTGTTCCCTTTTTTGCCCTGTCCAAATGATACAATTCGTAACTCTTGTTAAAAATTGCAGTCGAACGACTATTTTTATACTTGGCAGTCTGACTATCAGTTTCTTGCCAGACACGACCTGAAAATGCAATAACCTGCCCCTTGTCATTGGTTAAAGGAAAGATGATACGTCCAAAAAAAGTATCATAAAATTGATTACCATCTGACAAGTAAAACAAGCCCGAATCCAATAATTCCTTTTCCTCAAACTTGTCAGATAAACGTTGGTAGAGATAGGTTCTCTCTGCTGGAGCTAGTCCAATTTGGAAGTGCTTCAGAACATCATCTGTCAATCCGCGTTTGTATAGATAAGCCCTTGCTTCTTCTCCCATCTTGGTCGTCATGAGAATTGCATGGTAAAAACGGGCAGCTTCTTCATGCATATCATATAGAGCTTGATGAGGGGAAGCCTGTTGAGGACGAGACTGTACAGGCATAGTTAGTTGAATACCGACGCGCTCACCTAAGAGCTGAACGGCTTCCATGAAGGACACGCCTTGGTATTCTTCGATGAACTTAAAGACATCTCCTGAGCGCCCACATCCAAAACAATGATAAAACTGCTTGTCTTCCACAACGTTGAAAGAGGGGGTCTTTTCACCATGAAAAGGACAGAGCCCTAAATAGTTCCGTCCAGCCTTTTGTAAAGAAATCACATCACCTATGACTTCCACAATGTTGGCATTGTTTTTGATTTCTTCAATGACTTGCTTGTCAACCATACACAATACCTCCATCTTATCATAGTTTCACGTAAACTAGTATAGCTTATTTCTGAAAAAAAGTAAACCATTTCATACGCTTTCCGTAATTCTCTTTACCTTATTTTTCTTGATAGAAAGGGAAGATAAAAAACTCAGAAACACTTTAATGCTTCTAAGTTTTTCTTCTCTATTTTTTGATGATTATTTAACTCATCTATTCAAATAATTGATAGTAGTCTGAGATTTTCATCTTAGCTTTTTCTTCTTTATTGAGGTCTTGGATGATACGACCTTCCTTCATGACTATCAGACGATTTCCATACTTCAGTGCATCCTCCATATGGTGGGTAATCATCAAGGCTGTTAGATGGTCCTTGCTGACAAAATCATCTGTTAACTCCATCAAGGCCACACTTGTTTTAGGGTCGAGAGCTGCTGTGTGTTCATCCAACAAGAGCAACTCTGGTCGCTTCAAGGTTGCCATCAAGAGACTCAAGGCCTGACGTTGTCCACCTGATAAAAACTCAATCGGAGTATCTAGATGCTTTTCAAGCCCATTTCCCACTTTTTCAATGGTAGCCTGAAACTCTCCCCGATGATTTGATAGCCTTCTAGGAAAGAGTCCTCTCTTCTCACCACGAAACTTGGCAATCAAGAGATTTTCCGCCACCGTCATACGGGGAGCCGTACCCATCTTTGGATCCTGAAAGACACGAGACAAGTACTTAGCCCTCTTTTCAGGTGAAAAATGAGTCACATCCTCTCCCATGATACGGATACTCCCACTTGTTAAAGGTAAGGTACCTGCAATAGTGTTAAAAAGCGTTGACTTCCCTGCTCCATTTCCACCTAGAATGGTAATGAAATCATGTTCGAAAATTTCAAGAGAAACATCATTCAGAATGATCTTTTCTTCGTCAAAGCCATTCGTGATGACTTTGGTAGCATTTTTTAATTCTACAATTGCTGTCATTTGCTAAACTTGACTCCTTTCAAGTATTTGCTTTTGAAGGTTGGAATCATGAGGCAAACTGCCAAAATCAAGGCGCTGTACAAACGAAGATAACTTGTATTAAACCCAAGAGCAATCACTCCCCAAACAAGGAACTGATAAGCAATAGAGCCTACAACGATGGTCATGAGGCGCTCTGCCAGGGTCAAACTCTTGAACAAAACCTCACCAATAATCAAGCTAGCTAGACCAACTACGATAACCCCGATACCACGAGAAACATCCGAGTATCCTTCTTGTTGAGCAATTAAGGCTCCTGCAAGCGCGATGATCCCATTTGAGAGAACCAAGCCCATAAGTTCCATTCGTCCCGTATTGATACCAAAGCTACGAGCCATATCAGGATTGTCACCTGTAGCGATGTAGGCTTGACCTAGTTTGGTATCAAGGAAAAAGAGCATGAGACCAATAACAAGAGCTACAAAGATTAATCCAGTCAGCAGTTGATTGAAATCTGAATCAAAAGGCAAGACATCCTGAATTTGCTTGGTTCCAAGAAGTCCCAGATTGGCACGTCCCATAATCATGAGCATGATGGAATGACAGGAAGTCATAACCAAAATTCCTGATAAGAGGGTTGGAATGTTTCCTTTGGTATATAAGAGACCTGTCGCCATTCCAGCTAGACAGCCCGCTCCTACTGCGGCTAGGGTTGCTAAAAACGGATTGACTCCCTGTGTTATCAAGGTTACAGCTACTGCTCCCCCAAGAGGAAAAGAGCCCTCAGTAGTCATATCAGGGAAATTCAAAATTCGAAAAGTCATAAAGATTCCCAAACCTAGAATCGCCCAGACCATCCCCTGAGAAATAATGGATACTATCATAATCTTTCACTCATTTCTTTCTTTAGTAAAAATGGGAGGAGATGTGTCCAGCTCCTCCTTTATCTTTATTCAATCACTTGTCCTGCTGCTTTTAGGACGGACTCAGGGATTGTGATACCAAGCTCTTGCGCTAGTTTTTTGTTGATTACTGACTTACCAGTTGAAAAGACATTAACTGGCGTATCAGCTGGTTTTTCACCTTTCAAAACTTTGGCAATCATTTTACCAGTAGCCACTCCAAGATCGTGTTGGTCAACTACTACAGATGCTAATCCACCTGCTTCTACCATGGCAGTGGCACTTGGGTAGATTGGCTTTTTAGCTGTTTGGTTGCTTGATACAACCGTTGAAAATGCAGATGCGATGGTGTTGTCAATTGGAATCCAGATTGCATCGACCTTGCTTGTCATGACATTGACTGTTGAAGCAATTTCATTTGTTGATGGAACTGCAAAGGTTTCGACTGTCAAACCTGCTTTTTCAGCATAAGCCTTGAATTCTTCTACCTGTGTTTTTGAGTTATCTTCGCTACTTGAGTATAGAGCACCGATTGTTTTGACATTTGGTGTCAAAGTTTTAATCAATTCCACTTGCTGTTCAGCTGGGTTGTGGTCTGATACCCCTGTGATGTTGCCACCTGGTTTTTTCAAGTCTTTGACCAAGTTAGCACCGATTGGGTCTGTAATAGCAGCCATGATAACAGGTAGGTCTTTTGTAGCACTAGCAAGTCCTTGAGCAGCTGGTGTCGCAATCCCAACAACAAGGTCGTTTCCATTTGCCACCAATTGTTTACTCATGGTTGCAACCTTGCTCTGATCACCTTCAGAGTTCATAAAGTCGATTTTTACCTGGTCGTCCTTATAGCCTTCTTCAGCTAGTCCATCTTGAATCCCTTGGTAAATCAAGTCCAAGGATGGGTGACTAACAAATTGAAGGACACCAACCTTAGCGACCTTTTGCTCTTCCTTAGTTGCTGGCTTGTTCATTGATGAATAAATCAAGCTAGCCACTACCAATACTGCTAATCCAGCGATAATTCCAATTAAACGTTTATTTTTCATATTTTTTCTCCTTTTAAATCACTTGTATAATGCTCTTTTAAACAAAACAAGCGACGCCATCGTTTAAATTCCATAAGTCTCCTCCAACAAAAAAGTCCTCACACAAAAAACTTGTGTGAGGACGTCGATGCGCGGTGCCACCTCAATTATAGGGAATATCCCTATCGCTCTTTCTCGCATTCACGAGTTGCACTGTAAGGTGTGCTCACCGAATTTTTATGATTTCAAATTCTTAATAACATTCAGCCCAATTTCATCAATTTCATCTATCTGCTTTCACCAACCACAGACTCTCTAAAAAATGAGCATGATTACTTTCTGAATGTTTAAATTATATCATTTTTCAACTACTTGTCAAGGCTATTTTTAGAATTTTTTAAATAATTCAAAAACTTCCTCTTGAAAAAAGAGGAAGTTTGTAGAATATCAGCCTGAATTACGCAAACCGGTTGCAATTCCGTTGATAGTTGTATGGATCAGTTTTTCTTCGTCAGCTGACAATTCGCCGCGACGTTGACGTTTGATCAACTCCAACTGGATGTAGTTAAGGATATTAAAGTAAGGCATACGATAGTTTAGACTGTCTTTTAGGTAAGAGTTTTCTGCCAAGAGTTCGTCATAATCTTCGATAGCTAAAATAACGTTCTTGGTCAATTGCCATTCATCTAAAATAGTGTAATAGATGGCTTGCACTTCTTCATCTTCACAAAGCTTGGCATATTCAAAGGCAATGTTCATGTTAGACTTAGATAAGACCATGTCTACATTGGAAAGCAAAGATTGGAAGAAAGGCCAGTTTTGGTACATGTCACGGAGAATCTCAATATTCTTTGGATCTTGATCAATAAATTCTTTGAAGCTTGAACCCACGCCATACCATCCAGGGAACATGACACGACTTTGTGACCATGAGAAGACCCAAGGAATGGCACGCAAACCGCCAATTTCAGTGATGGTCTTACGAGCTGCTGGACGCGAACCGATATTGAAGCTTGAAATAGCCTTGATTGGACTTGATTCAAAGAAATAGTCATAGAAATGTTCATTTCCAAAGACCAAATCACGGTAGATATCGTAGCTACGGTCCACTACTTGATCCATGATAGCTTCGTAACGATTTGATGTATTGGTATCACTCTTCTTCTTGGTAATCATACGGTTAATGGCTGCAGAAACCAACATTTCAAGGTTGTAATAAGCAGCGTCTTTGTTACCGTATTTATTTCCAATGACTTCTCCTTGCTCAGTCAGACGGATACGGTCCTTGATAGACTTGAGTGGTTGAGATGTGATGGCTTCATAAGTTGGTCCACCACCACGACCCACAGTACCACCACGACCGTGGAAGAAGGTAACTTTAACGCCAAATTCATCCCCGATAGCAGTCAGTTGTTGTTGCGCTTTATAGAGGGTCCAACATGATGACAGGTAACCACCGTCTTTGTTACTATCAGAGTAGCCAAGCATGATTTCTTGGTAGTTGTCTTTTGAAGCAATCCATTTTTTAGCCAAAGGTAGAGAGAAATATCTTCTCATAGTCTCTTCTGAGTGATCTAAGTCCTCAATCGTTTCAAAGAGGGGAACAATCTGAACGCGGGCTTTTTGAGCATCTACCAAGCCGACTTCCTTGAGCATGATGGCTAGTTCGAGCATATCAGACACGCTAGTTGCATGAGAAATGATGGTTTGACGAATGACGTTTTCACCTAATTTATCCTTCAACTTGCGAGCGGCTTTAAAGATAGATAGTTCTTTCTCAAGTAGTTCTGACTTTTCAGCATGAGTTGCTGAGAGGATACGAGGATCTTCTTCCAACTCTTTTAATAGGAGGGCGCATTTTTCATCTTCAGACAGATCGCTATAGTGGTCGTTGATACCTGCGGATGCTAGCAATTCTGCCACACAGGCTTCATGAACACTAGAATCTTGGCGCATGTCGATAGAGGCAAGATAGAAGCCAAAGATTTCAACCGCCTGCATCAACTCTACAAATTCTCCTGAAATCAGGTACTCACCTTTGTTCTCTAATAGAGAATCTCGGATGGCCAATAAATCTTGGTAAAATTCATCTGCGGTAGCATATCTTGGATGAACATCCTTATCTTCGATAAGATAGGTCTTGGTTGCCTGCATCTTAGCTTGGATGTCAAAAAGAGCACGACGATAGAGTTCTTTTTCACGATAAATGGAATTATCTTGAGACTTGAGCGCTATCTCACGAACCTTGTCGCTGACATTCACGATACTGGTTGAAAGTGAAAATTCACGATAAAGATTATAAATCTTTTCATCATAGTAGTTCATGATGACTTCGCACTGGGTCAAGGCTGATTTGTTGAGGGTTTCCGCTGTTACGAAAGGATTTCCATCACGGTCTCCTCCGATCCACATCCCCATAGTAATCGGTTTTGGATGCTCAAGTTCGATACCTTGTTCTTTAGCCAATTTTTTATACTCAGCCGTCAAACGGGGAACAGCATTCAGGAAAGAACTTTGGTAATACTCCATCACGTTGGTGATTTCGTTGGTTACCTTCAATTTCTTCTCGCGAATCATGTCCGTTTGCATGATAATTTCAATGTAACGGCGGAGATCCGTGTGCCATTTTTCTTTGTTAATCAAGCCAAGTTTAACATCGCGGTATTTACGCAAGAGGGTATGGATGTGATTGGTTAAATCCAGCATACTCTTCCGTTGTACTTGCGTCGGGTGGGCCGTCAAAACTGGAACCACATTCAGCTGCTCCAAAATTGCAGCCGCATTTTCTTTTTCAGCCACCATCTTAATGGTTGTTGACAGTTTTCCTAGATAGTCTTGGTCTACATTATTTTGGTGATTGATTTCATAGGCTAAGTCCACATCTTCAGAGATATTGATCAAGAGTGGAAGGATTGAGAAATAGCGAGAAATATAGATCATTTCCTCGTTTGAAAGGCTGGTCACCAATTTATTGAGTCCTTGATAGTTTTCGCTTGTAGACAAGTCCTTCAGCTGCATGATTTTATCAAAGGTCTCTGGCGCTAGCATATTTTTTGTGATGTCTTCTAACAGCTCTGTCAAAATCAAGACTTCTTCTTGAACGACGGCTTTATTGCTATAGTTTTCTAATTTTTGAAGTGACATAAACTTTCCTTTCCATTCAATCCTTACAGAGTAGCAGAAGGTTGACTTTCATATTCTCTGATAAGTTTGGCACGTTTTTCACTAGCATCAATATTTAGTACAAAGGCAATGGCTACAGATAAGACTAGGAGACTATTCCCCCCTTGTGAAAGGAAGGGGAAGGTTACCCCTGTAGAAGGAATCAAACCGGAAATTCCACCGATATTGACAAAGACCTGAACAAGGATCATTCCTCCGACACCGATAGCAACCATGGAGTTAAAGGGATCCTTAGCACGAATACCGACTAAGATAATTCTCAAAATCAAGAAGAAGAGTAAAGCCAAAATCATACTGGCTCCTACGAATCCAAACTCCTCGATGACAATCGAAAAGACGAAATCCGTATGGGCTTCTGGCAGATAACCACGCTTCTCGATAGAATTCCCCAGTCCCAGTCCGAACCAGCCACCATTTACCATTGCATAGTAGGAATTTGCGAGCTGGTGTCCTGCACCTGCCAAGTCATTAAAGGGATTAAAGAAGGCACTAAAACGTTTAGCAACGTAACCAAATACAGGAATTTGAGAGAACTTTTCAACCCCAACAAAGCGAATGACAGACAAGACTAACATTGAGCTCCCTGCCAAGAGAGCCAGAATGGTCGAGAACCAACGATAGGCGATCCCACTAACCGTATACATGATGAGCGCCACCAAGACCAAGATGGTCGCATTTCCCAAGTCTGGGAAAATCCCCAAACTACCAATCAGAACCAGCAGAACAAAACGCCAATCGTTAAAGGCTCGAGGTAGCCACTGATTCTGTGTCAAAACCTGGAAGTCATAAACCGCAATCTCATCCTGTTGTTTTGAGAATCGATGGGCTAGGTACCAAATAATGATAATCTTAAGGTACTCTGCAGGCTGAATCGTTACAGGTCCTACAGAAATCCAACCGTAGGCACCATTGACTGGGGTTCCAATTAGCCGAGCCAAAGCTAGGAGAATCATCTCTACAAACATAACGATAAAAATCAAGCGTTCATTTCTTAAAAAGCCAAGTTTCAGTTTATAAATTAAGGCAATCAAAATCAAACTGACTATCCAAAACATCCCTTGGTTCCGAGCTAACTGAAGAGCGCTTTCCCCTTCTTGGATCAAGGTAGCACTCGTCGTTGAGTAAACGACGATTAAACCCAAAATCGATAAAAGGAAGTAAGGAATCAAAATGGAATAGTTCAATAGGTGCCTTTTACTAATTTTCATATGTCACCATTCTAATAGGAACAGAGCCGACTGTTCCCAATTCCGTTTTATTTTCTAGTTTTGATTGCTATTATACCATTTTTTCAGAAAGAAAAAAACTCTTATCCTCCAATCCTTCGAATTTTGCTATTTGGCCGAAACTGATTACTAAAAAATACAAACTTCAAGACAAAGTTTGTATTTTCTTTTTTATTCTGCTGATGAGCTACTGCTTGAGTTTGAGTCTGCACCCCCAACGTATTGGGCAAAGATATTTTGGAAAACAGGATCTTTCACTTTAATATTTGCAGCTTGGAATTCTTTTCCGATAACGCTCTGAACGAAAGATGAATCGTTTTGTTTCTGAGCCAGGATGACCGTTTTCAATTTTTCTTTGTAGTCATCTAGGTTTGATGATTTTTCTGTTTTCTTGGTTAGCTTAATAATGTAGTATTGGGTACTGTAGGCTTGTGTTCCAGTCGCTGTGATAACATCAGAGACACCATTCACATCCAAGGCAAAGGCCGCCTTCTTGACTTGTTCTGGAAGTTCTGTAGAAGCCGAGTCAAAAGTGATTTCGCCACCATTTTCTTTTGTCTTGTCATCATTTGAGTTGTCTTTTGCCAACTGAGCAAAATCAGCTCCTGCTGCTTTTGCTTTTTCAAGCACTTCTTTTGCCTTGTCTTCATTATCCATACGGATGATCTGAGCTGTTACATCTGGTGTATAAGACTCAAAAGCTTTTTGGTAAGCTTCGTCAGTCAATTCACTCTCTGCGGCTTTTTTAACTGCCAATTCGACCAACTTACTTGTGCGAATTTGAGCTTTACGAGTCTCAGGAGTCATACCCGCACGTTGAAGTACGCTGTTGTAGCTATCGCCGTATTTCTTTTGTTCCTCAGCAACGGCATCATCCACTTCTTTATCAGTTACTTCTGAACCATATTGTTTTTCAAAAACTTTTTCAATGGCCATATTAAGCAAAACTTGTTGCGCAGTTGGGTTATTTTTGACTTGTTCATAAAATTGGTGTTCAGTGACGACATCACCCTTCATGCTGATGAGATCAGCCCCTTCAGAACTTTTTGAACAAGCAGCCAAAGTCGCTACAGATAATAAGGTAATGGCTCCTGCCAATAGTTTTTTCTTCATGTTTACTCCTTTTATGGTAAGTTACCTTCTCTATTTTACTAAATTGTCTTAAATTTTTCTAAAAATCATTCACTCTCAGGAAGCTGCACATCTGCCACATTTTTTCGTAGCATAAGAATGCCGTCCCCAAGTGGAACTAGAGTTGCTGTTAGAACTGGATTGTCCAAAGTTGCGTCGAAAAGTCTTTGCAAACCTCGGTAAATGGTTCTCTGACCTCGGCGAACTTCCATGATGTCCTTGGCAACATCTCCTCCTTGGAAAATATCATCCAAGACCACCACTCCACCGACTTCCAAGTGCTTGAGGATTTCAGGCAGAAAGACGATGTATTTGGACTTGGCCGAATCCATAAAGACAAAGTCATATGTTTCTGTCAGACTAGATAAAACATCGACTGCATCTCCCTCCAAGAGGGTGATTTGCTTACGACTGTCAAACTGGGCAAAGTTTTTCTTGGCAAAGCCTATCATCTCAGGATTACGATCAATCGTTGTAATTTTGGCATCTGGCGCATGCTCCGCCATCAAGAGTGCTGAAAAACCGATAGCCGTCCCAATTTCCAAAATGTTCTTGGGCTGTATGGTCTCCATGAGAAAACGGAAGTAGGCAACTGTTTCATGAGGAATGATGGGAATATTTTCCTTGCGAGCGAAGGTTTCCAATTCTTTCAAAGAACCTGTCACCTGCTTTTGACGCTGGCGCATGAGTTCTACGATTTCTTCCTTGACGACGGGACGTCGCATATTGTGATTGGCATTTTTACTATAAGACTCTACCATCTTAAGCTAGTCCCAATTTTTCAACAAGGGCTTCAAACTCGTTCAAGCGGCGTTCAAAGACAGCAAAAGCATCGTTGAGATAGTCTTCTTTTTCCATATCAACACCCGCTTTTCTCATAACATTGAGTGGATAGTCTGACTTACCTGCCTTGAGGTAGTCGATATAGCGGTCACGGTCTTCTTGACTACCATGGACAATCTTTTCAGCTAAGGCTGAAGCAGCTGCAAAACCAGTCGAATATTGATAAACATAGTAGTTATAGTAGAAGTGTGGAATGCGTGCCCACTCGTATTGGATTTGAGGATTGTCTTCCTTGCTGAGTCCGTAGTACTCTTGGTTCAAGTCAGCGTAGAGCTTATTGAGGAAATCACTTGTCAAGACTTCTCCATTTTGGTCTGCTTGGTGGATGGCATGTTCAAACTCAGCGAATTGAGTTTGACGGAAGACTGTTCCACGGAAACCATCTAGGAAGTTATTGAGAATAGCAAAGCGAGTTGCATCGTCTTCCACTTCCTCCAATAATTTCTCCGTCAAGATATTTTCGTTAGTCGTTGAGGCAATCTCTGCCAAGAAGATAGAGTAATCTCCGTAAACATAAGGTTGGGTTTCTCGAGTATAGCTTGAGTGCATACTGTGACCTGTTTCATGGACAAGGGTAAAGAGATTGTCTAGATTGTCCTGCCAGTTTAGAAGCATGAAGGCATTGGTATCATAAGAACCACCAGAGTAGGCACCAGAACGCTTGCCTTGGTTTTCATAGACATCAATCCAACGCTCACTGAAGGCACGTTTGACACGGCTCAAGTAGTCGTCACCTAAAACCGCCAAAGCTTCTTCTGCTTTTTTCAAGGCTTCTTCGTAGGTAAAGCTATAATCTACTGACGAGAGTGGTGTGTAGACATCATACATCTTGAGATCTGAAATACCCAAGATTTTAGAACGAAGGTTAAGGTAACGATGTAAGAGTGGCAAATGCTTGCGAACTGCTGCTACTAGATTGTCATAGACACTTTCTGGAACAAAATTTGCTGCGAGGGCTGCATGGCGAGCACTCTTATAGTTGCGAACTTTTGCGCGGTAGTTTTGCACCTTAACATTTGTCTGCAAGGTCTTAGCATAAGTGTGTTGGAATTGCTCGTAAGTCGCATAAAGGGCTTCATAGGCACCACGACGCACTTCACGGTTTTTAGACTCCATCAAACGGATGTAAGTACCGTGTGAGAGTTGCACTTCCTTGCCTTCGTCATCAAGCACGTATAGGAAGCTAATATCCGCATTGTCCAAAATAGCGAAGGTTTCACTAGCAGCGCCAAAGATTTCTCCTGCTCCAGCAAGCAATTCTTCCTCACGTTGCGAAAGAACATGGTCTTTCTTTTGCAAGAGCTTGTCAAAAAAGTGTTTGTAAACTTGGAGTTTTGGTTGAGCTTCTAGGAAGGTCGCATACTGCTCTTCGCTAATCTCCATAAACTCAGGTTCATAGAATGAAAAGGCTTGTTCTAACTGACTGTATAGGGTCATTGCCTTGGCATAGTACTCTTGATACTTGGCTTCACGCGTGTCCTGATCATTTTTCATATGCGCATAGACATAAAGCTTTTCAACTTGGCGTTCCAAGTCAAGTGAGAATTCTGTGATCGCAAGCAAACTGTCTGCGCTGTCCAAGAGATGTCCCTCATACTGGGATGCTGTTTGTACTTTTTCAGTTAAATCTTTCAAGGCTTCTTCCCAAGCCTGATCTGTTGGGTAGATTGTCGAAAGATCCCATGTATCTTTTTCATTTATTTCATGTCGTTGTAATACCATAAGATTCCTCCATCCTTTCTATTTTACCACATTTTTTGAGAAATATAAGTGATAAAAGGCTGGTGGATAGAGCTTTTGGCGATTATTTTTCGGATTTTTTTGATAGTAGGCCTGAAAATTTCTATAATAGCTAGTCAAATCCGTTTCAATCTGCAAAAAATCTCCTGATGCTATTGGTCTGACCTGGGGATACCAGTCGTCCAGTTGACGGTTTAATAGATTGTCCCCTTGATGATAGGCTGCCTCCTGTTTTTTCATCCAGTAAGGCGTTTGGTAGTACAACTGTTGGCGAATGTAGTGACAGATAGTTGGATCTTGAGCCACTGTAAAACTAGCTAGCTTTTGTTTTTGATAAGGAAAGCGTAGAATTTCCAAGAGATTTCCTTGACCAAAGGGAAATTCCTTTACCTGAAAATGAAGCTTACCACGTAGGTCCTGATGTAAAAGATATTTCAGTCTCAAAACTTGCTTTTTGAGATCTAGTTCCCATACATAGAAACCCATATTTTGACTAAAATAGAGAAATCCCCTTTGCAGTTGCGTCAGTCTCTCTTTTAACCAGAGTTTCTCTCCCAGTAGCCAGATAACTTGGTATCCCTGACTACGGTAGCCTTGACTTCTATCGTATAAAAGCTTTTGAGACAAGGGACTGCACTGGACCTCCAGAGCTAGTTTCTCATTTACGAGAACGTCCGCTATCTGCTGAATCGAGGGCAGACTATATTCTACGGTAACTTGATTGTCTTTTTTGGCCCAGTGATAGAGGGCCTCTTTGTTGCCCAAATGTTCTGAACTTTCATTCTCAAAAATAGCCATACAATCTCTTAAAGATTCATGAGCAAAATGCGTTCGAACGCTCTGCCCTTGACGTAATCGTAGTCCGCCTCCACAGGCGGGGCAGGTATAAGCCTGCTTGGTCACGTCTTTTTCGAGGGCATTTACCAAATTTCCCTTGGCATCTCTGGCTACAAACATGGTCTACCTCCTTTTCTTTTCTATTCGAAAAAGAAGTAAAAAAGACTGGAATTCCAGTCTTTCGTATTGCTTTTCTACCTTTTAAACCTCTTAGAGTATTTTTTCAGCATGGGAATGAGATTCGGTATCTGCTCGCTTCTAATGACAAGGACACCGTATTCCTGACAACGATTGGCATAAACGGGATTGATTTTTCCCGTACAAACAATCAACTTGAGACAACTCTCCCCAGCAAAATGATTGGCGTAGACTTCTAGCTCATTGATGGCTTCAACTGATAAATCCGTCATCTTGCAGGAGATAAAGGTAATCGAGCGCCCCTTTCTCAGAATGACATCAATCTCATTTTGAACATTGTCTGCCTCTGGAAAGATACCATTCCAATCAATCTCACCACCTATCATGCACTCATCAAACAGCTGCGATTCAAGTGCCAAGAGATAGAGATATACCTCTAAAATATGCCCCTTATTGCGGCAAAAGACCTGAGCTTCTTGACTTGGAAAACTGTAAGTTACTCGTTTCTTGTCTTCGCTTTCAATACAAAGCATCCCCGCTTCCACAAGTAAAGGGATAAGGGATTCTGGATAGTGATAATACTTGCCATTGTTTTCCAGTATTTTTTCGGTTTCAGCATGCAGGTCATTGGTCTTAGCTAGAGAGAAAAATTGGGTCACTTGATACCAGTGGGCAGGATTGGCAATGGCAGAGCTGGCTAATTTTTTGATGGCTGAAATTTGCTTAACTGAGTGGATAGGGCGTTTTGATTTGAGCATTTTTCCACCACGCAAGGCTATCAACTGTTGGATGCTTAGGGTAGGAATGTCCAAATCTTCTTTTTCCAACTGACCAGCTACCCACTTGTATTGTTTTCCCCGCTCGACATCCATCGCCACGATGGGGAGCTGCCGATCCAATCCATACTGATAGAGAGATAAGGCTAGTAGAGAATCTCCGCCAAAAACATCGAGAAGGACTTGGTCGTAACCTGCTAGGCAATAATCTAATTGGTCCGCTAGTTGTTCTAAGGATAGCTGAAGAAAGGTCACTCGTTGGATATGGGGGACTTCATCCAGGATAAAATGACGGAGAGAGAGTTTCTCTTCATTGCTTATTTTCGTCAAAGATAGAAAAAGAATCTCGTCACAATCACTGACAAAGGCTTGGTAGACATTCTTTTCCAATACATGCCGATCATACAGTTCCACCAAAAGACTCGTCATTGGACCACCTCCATCATCTACAACATCTTGCGCTGAGAGCGACAGCAATACAGTTCTACTGCTCATTTTTCCTACTTCTAGTATAGCATAAAATCCTGCTTGCCCCAATCACCTAACGCAAACAAAAAGAATAGAAACCTTGCAAAGTGGTTTCTATTCGCTGGGTTAAGTTTGATTTACTTGATTTTCTTAGCTAGCATGGTCGCAAAGCGTAGTTGAATACGATTGCCATTCTCATCGCGACGGTGCAGATGGCCTGGATTTTCATTATATTTGACCAATTCCCAATCCTTGTAGTAGTCAGCCAATTCCCCTTCTTTAAAGGTGAATGGGAAGTTGACTGAGCAAGGATAATCCTCCGTATCCATGGCACAGACGATAAGATTGTAACCACCGACTGTGGTGTGCTCCTGCATATTCTGGATAATAGCTGGAATGCGGTCCGCTTGTAGGAACATCAGAACAACTGTTGAAACGATAAAATCATAGGCTTGCCCAATGCTAGCTGAATTGATATCGTAAAGACCGACAGGCATGTCTAGATCCTCTTGCTCCACAATGCTTTGCAAGATTTCAAGGGATAGCTCATTTTGATCCACAGCTGTCACATCAAAACCATTCTGCGCAAGAAAGAGAGAGTTACGGCCTTGACCACAACCCAAATCCAAGGCTCTTCCTGGTTTTACCGTTTGCATGGCCTCTAAGACTTCCGAATGAACAGGATTGGTATTGTATTTCTTAGGGAAATAATCCTCAGGTTTACAATAAAATTCCAAGTACCATTCTACATCGTCTGTTGCGGCCTCTACTCGGTGCCAGGCTTGCGGTTGCGCCATAGGGTTGTCTGCACCTGCCTCAAAGAGGTGTTCAGCTAGAAGTTCGCCATCTTCGGTTAATTCAATAAACTTGAGTGCCCCCTTCAAGACAGTAATTTTTCCCCAAGTCCCGACCTTGGTATTGTGTTTCTGCTGGACAATTTCTGGCATGGTCTGTTTATTCCATAAGGGCATTCGTTTATAGGCAATTAATTTTTCCATTATTATTCCTCTTCTTATCGCTGGTTCACAGCTTTCATCACACGCGCGATGTCGCGGTTTTGTTCACGTCGCTTGATCGACTCCCGTTTGTCATAGTCATGTTTCCCTTTAGCAAGTCCTAAAAGGAGTTTAGCATAACCATCTTTGAGATAGACTTTGAGGGGAACAAGAGTCATCCCTGTCCCTTTGGTCTCTTGTTCCAATTTTTGAATTTGCTTCTTATGGAGCAGGAGTTTACGACGGCGTTCAGGTTCCTGGTTCCAGATATTGCCCTCTTCGTAAGGAGCGATATGAACATTGCTCAGCCAGACTTCTCCATTTTTTACTTGGGCAAAGCCGTCTTTGAGATTGATTCGAGCAGCTCGAACGCTCTTGATTTCAGTTCCTGTCAGGACCATTCCTGCCTCTAGCGTATCTACGATTGTATAGTCGTGGTGCGCCTTTTTATTTTGTGCGACGACCTTTCCCTCGCCCTTTGTCATGCTTGGCTCCTTTCTTAGCTACTTCTTTGTAAAAAGGTTTCTTGCCTTTTTTCTTCTTGTCTTTTTGTGAATGCTTGTGCTTATCATTTGAGCGTCCTGATTTTCTCTTGTCTTCCTTCTTGTCTGAACGACGACTTGAACCACGTCCTCTGTCTTTGCGCCCAGCTTGTTTCAAGCCTTTTTCGATGACATCAAACTCACTTGGAATATAAGAGAAGTCAATTTCGCCCGTCATCTTATCCGCTCTTTCAACCCGAATGCGAATCTGCTGCCCTACACGGAAGGTTGTGCCTGATTTCTCCCCACGGAGAGTCAAATCCCGTTCATTGAAATGATAAAATTCAGGTAGATTAGTGATATGAATCAAGCCTTCAACTGTATTTGGCAATTCGACAAAAAGACCGAATTTGACAATGCTGGATACAACTGCATCGTACTCTTCTCCCACGTATTCTTCCATGTACTCAGCCTTTTTCATGGCTTCGACTTCACGCTCGGCCTCGATGGCACGACGCTCACGGTTGGAAGACTGGGTTGCAATCTCTGGAATCACTTGTTCAAAATGCTCTGCTATTTCCTTAGAACGACCATAGTCCCGAATCATCCGGTGAACAAGGAGATCCGGATAACGGCGAATGGGGCTAGTAAAGTGAGTGTAATAGTCTGCCGCAAGGCCATAGTGACCGTGATTGTGCTCTGAATAGCGAGCCTGCTGCATAGAGCGAAGAAGCATCATGGACAATACATCTGCATAAGGCTCTCCCTCAACAGCACGCATGATGTCTTGAAGGGCCTCCTGGCTAATCTCACTGGCAGTCCCATAAATTCGCAAGCCAAAGCTGGAAGCATAATCAATAAACTTCTGAACTTTTTCAGCCTTGGGCTCCTCGTGAATCCGATAGATAAAAGGAAGTTCAAGTTTACTGAAGTGTTCCGCAACCGTTTCATTAGCAATCAACATGAAGGACTCGATCATCCTCTCGGCAACACCACGCTGACGAAGAACAATATCCACAGGCTTGCCTTTTTTATCCACTAGAATTTTAGCTTCACTGGTATCAAAATTAAGGGCACCACGTTTCTCACGCATGCTTTCTAGCGTTTCATGGAGCTTGGCCATGAGTTCGATACTTGGAACAATTTTCTTAAACTCTTGTCTCTTTTCCTCATCGCCAGCTAGGATGTCATTGACAGCGCTATAGGTCATACGGAAGCTAGTTTTGATAACCGTTTGTGTGATGGTGTAATTGACCACACGACCGTGTTTATCAATTTCCATAATAGCAGACTGGGTCAAGCGATCTACTTGAGGATTGAGAGAGCAGATGCCGTTTGACAAACGCTCTGGAAGCATTGGCACCACTCGGTCTGTCACGTAGACAGAAGTAGCGCGGTTAAGAGCTTCCTTGTCGAGGGCAGAACCCTCGGTCACATAGTAGGAAACATCTGCGATGTGAACTCCGAGTTCTAGATTTCCATTTTTCAAGGCCTTGATATGAACCGCATCGTCCAAGTCCTTGGCATCCGCACCATCAATGGTAAAGGTGATTTCATCTCTCAGGTCCAGACGACCTTCCATATCCTTTTGAGACGGAGCTTCTGGCACACTTTCTGCCTCCTTGAGAACAGCTTCTGGAAATTCTGAGACAATATCCATAGACTCCAAGACTTCAAGGACATCAATCCCAGCATCAGTCGAGTGCCCCACCACGTCCAGCACACTAGCGACAAAGAAATCATGTTTCTTACTTGGGTATTTGTCGATAAAGACCTTGAGAACTTCTGTTCCTTCAAGTTTGAGGGCTGGTTTCTTCACATAGATGGGTTGGCTGATTTTTTGATTTTTTGAACGAATGTAACCCGCATACTTGGGCTTTTCCTGATCCAGAACGATTTGGCCGACAACGGTTGTCAAACTGTGTTCTAGAATATCGATAATTTTAGCTTCGGCTGCTGTTCCTTTATTACGGTCAGCGACTTTCTTGATGACCACCTCAACGGTATCGCCATCAATGGCATAGTTGACATCATTTTTTCCTACAAAAAGGTCGTCCTCCTCACCTTCCAGACTGACAAAGCCAAAGCCATTTTTATGGGCATGAAAAATTCCTTTGAGGGTGATTTCATGTTTCTTCTTCTGGTCCAAGGTGAGGCTACCATCTTCTCCAAATCGAATCTGGTGCTTTCTTTCCATCAGAGACAGGGTTTTAATCAACTCACGGAAATCCTTGGATCCATCCTTTCCGAGAGCCTGAGCCAGGTCATTTACCGTCACTCGCCCCTTCTCTTCTAAATATTCTTTAATTTTATCTTTCATATTTTCTTTCTAGATTTTTATAATTTTTTTGATGGATAACTTTAGTAAACATTATTCAAAATAAAAATAGGCTAAGACCTAGTCTCGCCCATTTCTTATCTACTTGATAATACCGTCAATGCTAAGGCAATGGCTAGCCAGAAAAAGACTAAAATACCTGTCAAACGTTGCATCACAGCTTCAAAACCACGCGCTTTACTACGTTCAAACAAATCACCTGAGCTGGCATCAAATACATTGCTGGATTGGTTCTTAGTTGGTTGCATGAAAATCGCAATCACAATCACAACAGATAATACTAATAAAATGGTTAACAATAGGTTATACATATCAAACTCCTTAAAATCCCTATTATTTTACCATAAATTCTACTTAGATTCAAGATGTAGGGTTACTTTTCTTTCCTTGGGACAATACTTTAAAACCTCAATCTTGTCTGGATGGGTTTTGGAGTTCTTGCTGGTTAGATAATTCATGCTACCACAAGAGGAGCATTTGAGATTGATTTTTACTCGCACGAGATTTCCTTTACTTTTAATAATGATCTAAATTGAACTAAGTTAAATAAACAACTGAGAGCTACACAGGCTGCTGTCGCATAAAAAACAGAGTGGTAGCCGAATTGCCCTGCTACTGCTGAACCAGTCATGGGACCAACAACACCCCCAAGGTAGAAAAAGACTTGGTTAAAGGCAAAAATTCTTGAAATACCTGATTTTGGAGTCATTTTGCTGAGAAGAGCATTGACCCCCGGTATCAGAGCACCCGTTCCCAAACCAAAGAGAAAACGATACAAGCCAAGTTGAATGGGGCTGGTTGCATGGGCACAAAGAAGGTAAATGATGACTGAATAAATCTGCGCTGCGACCAACAATCTATGATTTCCCACCTTATCTCCTAGTTTTCCCATCACTCCAGCACTCATCATGCTAGAAAATCCCATGCTCGATACTATCAAACCAGATACAAAGAGGAGATTTTCAGTCTGCCCTAAGTCCCGAACATAGAGAGCTAGAATGGGACCAATTGATTGAGCTGAAAATTGAATGACGAAGCTAGTCAAAAATAGATTCACTAAAAGCCTAGGATACTTGAAAGAAGAAAATACTTCTTTCGTTGGGATAGCCTTCTCCTTAGCTACTGGCTGAAAATCTTCCTTGATAAAGAAAATGGTTAGAATTGCAGCTGAAAATAAGAAAGCACCTACCAATAAAAAGACATTACGAATGCCAAAAATTTCAGCAATCAAGCCACCTACAAAGGGGCCGGTTAGGGTTCCAGCTACTACTCCAGTTGATAAAGTCCCCAAAGCATAGCCAGACTTATCCTTGGGGACTTGACTGGCTATTAAAGCTGTCGCATTCGGTACGAAACCTGTAAATACGCCATTTAGTAATCTAAGAAAGATTAGCCAATAGATGTTCGGCACAAAGGCCAAGCCTCCCATGGTGATGGTCATAGCAAGCCCAGCTCGAATCATCATGGGTTTTCGACCATATTTGTCAGCAAGAATACCCCAGATAGGAGAAATCAAAGCTGCTGAAACTGCCGAAACTGAGATAGCTAATCCAGCATAGAAAGCAACTTGGTTACTCTCGATTCCCAACTGCTCTACAAAGATAGGCATGAAAGGGACGACCAAGGAAATACTGGCTCCCGTTAGAAAACTACCGAACCAGGCGACACGAAGATTCTCTTTCCAACTAATCTCTGTCATCATGTTCACCTCCATCAAGCAGAAAAGATACCTGATCTAGAAGTTGATCTCGATTTCCATTGTTGTCCAGGACATGACTCGCCAATTTTTTCTTTTCTTCTAAAGACCACTGGGCGGCCAGACGGGACTCTGCTACTTCTTTAGAAAGATGATCCCGTTTCATGAAACGTTCTAGTTGTATATCACAGTCCACATAGACCAGCCATGTTTCATCAAACCAAGCACTGTAGTCCTGTTCAAAAAGCAGGGGAATATCCATGAAAAAAATTGCTTCTGTCTGAGCCAACTGTTCTCTCAGTGCAGTCAATTCCTCACGAATAATCTCTCCTTGGGTTTGTTTAGACCATTCCCGCTCCTCAGGATTTGAAAAGATGAGGCTAGCCAGGAGAGGGCGATTGAGTTCTCCATTTTCTAAGAGAATTTCCTGTCCAAAGTGCTGAACTAAGAGCTGATAAAGACGACCACCAGGTTTTTGTAGTTGGTGGACGACTGCGTCAGCATCCACTACTTGAAAACCTTTCTCTCTTAGGAAATTTGTCACAGTTGACTTACCAGAGGCAATTCCTCCTGTGATTCCGATGATTTTTCCCATCAGCCCCTCCTTTGACACTGAGGACAAAAATGAGTTCCTCGTCCACCGAGCTGGAATTTCTCAATCACTGTCCCACAGCGTGAACACTCTTGCCCAGTCTTGTCATAGACCTGATGAAAATCCTGCATGGTTCCGTCTTCCCCAAAGGCATTGGTATAGGTCCGAATGGTAGAGCCCCCTTTTTCAACAGCCTGTCCCAAAACAGCAATGGTCTGGTCATGAATAGCTGACGCTTCTTCTGCTGTTAAACTCTGAGAAGATCGAGCTGGATGGACCTGTGCTCGCCAGAGGACCTCATCCACATAGATATTGCCAAGGCCAGCTACCAGGGTCTGGTCTAGGAGATGGGATTTGATAGGCTTTTTAGACTTGGCTAGAGCGACTTGAAAATCCTGCAAATCAAAATCCTGCTCTTTTGGCTCAGGCCCTAGTTTTTTAGAAATAAAGTAGGCTTCCAAAAGGTCTGGCGCCAAGAGTTCCATAGTACCAAACTTGCGTACGTCCTCATATACAAGAGTGCCACCATCCTCAAACTGGAAGAAAACATGGGCATGCTTGCGTTCAGGAACCTGGTCCAGATAGTAAAAATACTTACCCTCCATCCGCAAATGAGAAATCAAGACCTTGTCTGTCAGGTAGAAAAGCAAATATTTGCCACGACGTCCCATTGACTCGATAATCTGACCAGGCACTTCCTTTTGAAACTCTTCCAAATCCGTCTTAATCATCTTGGGATAACGAATCTCTAGGCTAGAAAACTTCTTTCCCAAAATCAATTTTTCTAAGCCACGACGAACCGTTTCAACCTCAGGTAATTCAGGCATAAATCCTCCTTCTGTAAAAACAAGAAGCAGGCATGAGCCCACCTCTACTTAGTATTCTTTTTCATTATAGCCAAAGTCAGCCAAATCTAGCTTTTTATCACGCCAATTTTTCTTGACCTTGACCCAAGTTTCTAGGAAAACCTTATCCCCTAGCATGAGTTCGATATCACGACGGGCCATAGTCCCAATTTTCTTGAGCATAGCGCCACCTTTTCCGATGATAATGCCTTTTTGGCTATCTCGCTCCACCATGATGGTTGCACGGATGTGAACCTTGTCTGTCTCTTCATCCCGTTTCATAGAGTCAACCACTACGGCAACTGAGTGTGGAATCTCTTCACGTGTCAAATGAAGAACCTTCTCACGAATCATCTCAGAAACCAAGAAACGCTCAGGATGATCTGTGATTTGATCAGATGGGAAATACTGGAAACCTTCCTCAAGATTTTCACTGAGGATGTCAATTAGACGAGAAACGTTATTTCCCTGAAGAGCTGAGATCGGAACAATTTCCTTAAAGTCCATCTGGTTACGGAAGTCATCAATCTGAGCCAAAAGCTGGTCTGGATGGACCTTGTCAATCTTATTCACCACCAGAATCACAGGAACCTTAGCAGCTTTCAGACGCTCGATAATCATATCGTCACCCTTACCACGTGGCTCATCAGCTGGCACCATGAAGAGAACAGTGTCTACTTCACGAAGGGTGCTGTAGGCAGATTCCACCATGAAATCCCCAAGAGCTGTTTTAGGCTTGTGAATCCCCGGGGTGTCGATAAAGACGATTTGTTCCTTATCCGTTGTGTAAATCCCCATGATTTTATTACGTGTTGTTTGCGCCTTGTCACTCATAATGGCAATCTTTTGCCCCATGACGTGATTCAAAAAGGTTGACTTCCCAACATTGGGACGTCCTAAAATGGCCACAAAGCCTGATTTAAATGTCATAATTTCCTCTTAGTGTTTAAAATAGTATATCCCAAATGCGTGGGATAAAGATAAGTGCACCTGTCACTGCAGCAAAAAGAGAGACCACCAGCACGGCACCTGCTGCCATGTCCTTGGCTTTCTTTGCCAACATAGAAAAGTGATAGTGACTGGCTAAATCCACCACATTTTCAATAGCAGAGTTCATAATCTCAAACGCTACTACTAAGAAAATGCTCATTAGGAGAAAGAGCCATTCGATCCGTGACACCTGAAAAACAAAACCTGCAAGGATGACTACTAGAGCCGTCACTGCATGTTTTCGCATATTGCGTTCTTCCTTGAAAGCAGTCAGAATTCCTGTAAGAGCAAATTCTAAACTAGATACCAGGTCACGATTTTTCCATTTTCGTTTATTGTCTTGTGAGTCCATAGGCTGTCAAAATTTCTTCTTGTAAACCGAACATCTCCGCTTCTTCTTCCGGAGTGTAGTGATCGTAGCCGTTAATGTGTAAAAAGCCGTGTACTGCCAAGAAGCCCATCTCACGCTCAAAACTGTGGCCGTATTCCTCAGCCTGCTCATGAGCCTTATCGATAGAGATGAACAGTTCCCCAATATAGGCATCAAACTCAGACATCATCTCTGCCAATTCAGGATTTTCAAGTAAATCCTCTTCGTCAAAGGCAATATCCAACTCTGGTTTATACTCAAGGCTGATAACATCTGTCGGACGATCGGTATCACGGTACTCGAGGTTGAGTTCGTGGCTACGCTCGTTGGTCACAAAAGTGACTGCCATCTCCTTGTCTTCTTTTCCTATTTTTTGGGCTGCAAATTCCAAAATTTCTTGGGTTTGGAGCAAGATTTCTTGTGAAACTTGACCAGTTTCATCTACCATTTCAATATACATGTACTTCTCGATTCTCTTTACTTGGCTTTATTATACCATATTTCCATGATTTTATTCTACCTTTTTGATATAATACTATGGAATACAATCACAAGGAGAGAACGATGTCATTTGACGGATTTTTTTTACACCACATGGTTGAGGAATTGCGAAGTGAGCTAGTCAATGGTCGCATCCAGAAAATCAATCAGCCTTTTGAACAAGAGTTAGTCTTGCAAATCCGCAGCAATCGCCAAAGCCATCGCCTGCTCCTCTCTGCTCATCCCGTTTTTGGTCGCATCCAGCTGACCCAAACGACTTTTGAAAATCCAGCCCAACCTTCGACTTTTATCATGGTTTTGAGAAAGTATTTGCAGGGTGCTCTGATTGAGTCGATCGAGCAAATCGAAAATGACCGTATTGTGGAAATTACAGTTTCCAATAAAAATGAGATTGGGGACCATATTCAGGCTACCTTGATTATCGAAATCATGGGCAAACACAGCAATATTCTCCTCGTGGATAAAAGCAGCCACAAAATCCTCGAAGTCATCAAACACGTCGGCTTTTCGCAAAATAGCTACCGCACCTTGCTTCCAGGATCGACCTATATCGCTCCGCCAAGCACGGAATCGCTCAATCCTTTTACTGTCAAGGATGAAAAGCTCTTTGAAATCCTGCAAACACAGGAACTAACAGCAAAAAATCTTCAAAGTCTCTTTCAAGGTTTAGGTCGTGATACGGCAAACGAACTGGAAAGTCTATTGGTTAGTGACAAACTATCCACTTTCCGTAACTTTTTCAGTCAAGAAACCAAGCCATGCTTAACAGAGACTTCCTTCAGTCCAGTTCCTTTTGCCAATCGTGTAGGAGAGCCTTTTGCCAGCCTTTCTGACTTGCTGGACACCTACTATAAGGACAAGGCTGAACGGGACCGCGTCAAACAGCAAGCCAGTGAACTCATTCGACGTGTTGAAAATGAACTTCAGAAAAATCGTCACAAGCTGAAAAAACAAGAAAAAGAATTACTGGCGACAGACAATGCTGAGGAATTTCGCCAAAAAGGAGAATTGTTGACAACCTTCCTCCACCAAGTGCCTAATGACCAAGATCAGGTTATCCTAGACAACTACTACACCAATCAACCTATCACTATTGCGCTTGATAAGGCCTTGACTCCCAACCAGAACGCCCAACGCTACTTTAAACGCTATCAGAAGCTCAAAGAAGCTGTCAAATACCTTACTGAGCTGATTGAGGAAACCAAGGCCACCATTCTTTATCTAGAAAGTGTCGAGACCGTTCTCAACCAAGCTGGACTGGAGGAAATCGCTGAAATACGTGAAGAATTGATCCAAACTGGCTTCATTAGAAGACGCCAACGTGAAAAAATTCAGAAACGCAAAAAACCAGAACAGTATCTGGCGAGCGATGGCAAGACCATCATCTATGTCGGACGAAACAACCTGCAAAATGAGGAATTGACCTTTAAAATGGCCCGCAAGGAGGAACTTTGGTTCCATGCCAAGGACATTCCTGGAAGCCACGTCGTCATCTCAGGAAATCTCAATCCTTCTGACGAAGTCAAGACAGATGCAGCCGAACTAGCTGCCTACTTCTCCAAAGGGCGCTTGTCAAATCTGGTGCAGGTGGATATGATTGAAGTGAAAAAACTCAATAAACCAACTGGTGGCAAACCTGGCTTTGTAACCTACACAGGACAAAAGACCCTCCGCGTTACACCAGACCCAGAAAAAATCGCATCTATGAAAAAATCCTGATTTCAAGTGAAATCAGGATTTTCTTTTACATTTTACTCTGCAATCAAGGTTTCCAAACCAACCTTCATCATATCGGTGAAGGTATTTTGGCGTTCTTCTGCAGTGGTGTCTTCATCTGGATTGACCAAGCTATCAGAAATGGTCATGATAGCAAGGGCATCAACGTGGTGTTGGGCAGCAAGATAGTAAAGAGCTGCTGCTTCCATTTCCACAGCCTTGACTCCCCATTTACCAAGCTCGATGTTCTTTTCAAAGTAGTTTGAGTAAAAGACATCTGATGACAAGACGTTCCCAACGTGGGTGGTCATACCAAGTTCTTTGGAGATATGGTAGGCCTTGTCTAGCAAATCAAAGCTAGCGATTTGTGGGAAATCATACTGTGGCCAGTCATTGCGGATGATGTTTGAGTTGGTTGCAGCTGCTTGCGCCAAAACCAATTCACGGACGTGGACATCTTCATTCAAAGAACCAGCAGTTCCCACGCGGATCAATTTCTTCACACCGTAGTCCACAATCAACTCACGCGCATAAATCGAAATGGATGGCATCCCCATCCCAGTTCCCATGACAGATACACGGTGGCCCTTGTAAGTACCAGTGTAACCAAACATGTTCCGCACTTCGTTAAAACAAACAGCATCTTCAAGGAAATTCTCCGCAATAAATTTCGCACGAAGAGGATCCCCAGGAAGAAGAATTTTATCAGCAATTTCACCCTGCTGAGCAGCAATATGGATAGACATAATTTATGATACAAAGAGCGAGAAGAAAACGACTGAAAATTAGGAATCTGACGAGAAATCCTGATTTCTCAGTCAGATCATCTATTTTCCGAGTTTTCCGCTCGTGTTCAAATTTGAACACACGCTCTACCTTTCTTTATTGTAAATGTGATAGTCAAAAGGATACCAAACCCGTCAAAAAGCGAAGGGAAAATAGGATGTGGGTGCAGTGAGCGATGCTCGCTAGACCAACTATCTTTTTCCCACTGCTTTTAGGGGGGGTAATTCCTTTCTTTCTTAATTTAGATGATAAATAGGAGAATAGCACGGGTTCAACTCAAACCCGAACTACCCTTCCTTTCTGAGTTTTTGGAAAAGTTTTCCGCTCGTGTTCAAATCAGAACACCGTACTCTACCTTTCTTTTTGTATATTTAGGATAGCGACAGAGAACAAAGTAAAAATAGGAAACTGACGAAGCATCGCAGATGCTAGACAGTTTATCTTTTTTACACAGTTCTCCGCCCGTATTCAGTTCAGCAAATACGGTTTACCCATCCTTTCTTTCTTGATTTTAAAATTAAATATTTCGCAAAACAGTCAGCCCGAGTTTGACTATAACTCAGATACTCTGCCTTTCTGTAATTCCTAGTTTACCAATGAATCTAAAAATGCATACAGTTTGGCATTCATTTCAGAGTAATCGTTTCTACGTAATTCTTCTGGTGTTTGAACAAAAGGCAACTTTTCACTTTGCTCTCTTAATTTCTCCTCACCATCCGCAGCAATCAATAATTCTATTGCGTCTGGATCAAATTCCAAATGAGCCTGAAAGGCATAATGTTTTGGACTGAAGCGAATAATTTGGCGTGGACAACCTTGACTCGTCGCAAGAACAACAGCATCCTCTGTCAGCCCTGGCATATCACTGTGCCAGTGGCCGGTTTCTAAGGTTTCTCCGAACAAGCTGACATGAGGATCTGTTAGACCTTGCATCGTCAATATCACAGGATAAACGCCGATCTCGCGCTCTGGACTATGTTCATACTTCGCACCATAGGCAACAGATAGGAGCTGCGCACCAAGACAGACACCAACAATATAAATATCTGCAGTAATCGCTTCTTTCATAAAAGCAATCTCAGCCTTAGGGTCATAGTATGGGAAGTTTTCTCTATCCTCATCAGGTGATTGAGGACCACCCATGACAATCAGAAAATCAATTCCGTCAATTGTTTCAGGAAGAGGTTCTTTTTCATAAACCTTTGTTGATGTAATGTGATGGCCTCGTTCCAGAGCCCATTTTAGATATGCACCTGGAACCTCAAATGTCTCATGTAAAATAAAGTGAACTCTCATGACATTACAATTCTGCAAGAATCGCTTTAAGCAAGCCTTTGAAATCACCTTTGACACGTTCAGTCACTTCTACAACTTCCTCGTGGTTGAGTTCTTCTTGGAAACCAGCAGCATGGTTAGTGATACATGAAATTCCTAGAACTTTCAAGCCTGAGTGGGCTGCCACAATAACTTCAGGAACAGTGGACATACCAACTGCATCTGCTCCCAATGTCTTATAGGCACGAATCTCTGCAGGTGTTTCATAAGTCGGACCGGTTACACCGATATAGACACCTTCATCAAGCTTGATACCAAGTTTTTTAGCCACTTCATGGGCAGTAGCACGGTATTCTGGAGTGTAGGGTTTAGACATATCTGGGAAACGTGGACCAAAGTCATCCAAGTTTTCACCCATCAATGGATTCTGCCCCGTCATGTTGATATGGTCTGAGATAGCCATCAAAGTACCAGGACCAAATCCGATACCACCTGCTGCATTAGTCACAATGACACCTTCGCATCCAAGAACTTTCATCACACGTACTGGGAAAGTCACGACTTCAAGAGGATTTCCTTCATAGAAATGGAAACGACCTTGAAGAGCCAAGACCTTGCGACCTGCAAGGTCACCATATACCAATTTACCAGCGTGACCAACTACTGTAGAGCGGCCCCAGTTTGGGATATCTGCATAATCTACTACAACTGGATTTTCGATTTCTTCTGCCAATTCTCCAAGTCCTGATCCAAGGATTAAACCAAACTCAGGTGCTTGGATTCCCTTGTCTTTCAGAAAAGCAGCTGTTTCTTTGATTTTATCTAAAAATGTCATTGTGTGTCTCCTTTATTATTTTTTAGCATTTGACCGATTTTGTCAAAGGTTTTTGCATTGCGAATGGTGATGTTGCGATAGAAAGGCATCTTGAGCAAGTGCTTGTGATAAGCAGTTGCATAGTAGGATTCTTCAGAGAATTTCCCCCAAAAAATCCCAAGTCTTCCAAAATGAACCACTTCATCTTTCAGTTCCAAACTTTCAACTGTCTCAATGACTTGAGCAACATCCAAGCCCTCCGTGTAAAAGAGGACATCCTTTCGTGCCAAATCTTTGGTCCACCATTCAGGAAGATTTTCAAGTTCCGCTTCAAAGTCCTCTAGACTCAGCAAAGAAAAGCTCTGAATAAATGGATAATGGACTTCAAAGAAAGTCTCTAACTTTTCAACCAATTGGGCCTTTGGAACTGTCGAAGTAAAGAAAATATTGCCACTGTTGATGTAGGTTTCAATTTTTTCCAGTCCCAACTCTGTCAATTCTTGACGAAGTTGCGACATAACAACCTTATTCTTCCCACCGACATTAATGCCCCTTACCAGTAAAGCATAGCGTTTCATCTTATACCAATTTATCTAAGAAACTTTCCCCAATCATGGCAGTTTCAACACCAAAGTTATCCGCAACTGTCGCTGAGATATCTGCAAAATGTCCGACTGGAATGACACCATTTCCCTTAAAGCTAGGGCTGTAAGCTAAAAGTGGGATATATTCACGAGTGTGGTCAGTTCCCGCATAAGTCGGGTCATTTCCATGGTCCGCAGTAATCAAAAGAAGGTCGTTCTCTCTCATGGCTGCGATAATTTCAGGCAAGCGTTCATCAAACTCATGCAAGCAATCACGGTAACCATGAGCATTGCGGCGGTGTCCATAAAGGGCATCAAAGTCCACCAAGTTTGTGAAAGAGAATCCTTTTTCAAACTCAGCAAGTCCCATGGTCTTCAATAATGTATCAATTCCGTGGCTGTTTGACTTGTTGTGACCCATGTCGTGGTTGATACCCGCACCGTTAAAGATATCGTTAATTTTACCAACAGCATAAGTATCGATACCTGCTTCATTGAGTTTATCCAAAACGGTTGGTGCAAATGGAGAAACGGCCAAGTCACGACGGTTGGCTGTACGAGTGAAGTTACCTGGCTCACCCACATAAGGACGGGCAATGATACGACCTAGAAGGGCAGGGCGCTCAAGGGTAATCGAACGAGCGTATTCACAAATACGATACAATTCATCCAAAGGAATGATATCTTCGTGGGCAGCAATTTGCAAAACAGGGTCAGCTGAAGTGTAGATAATCAACTCTCCAGTTTCCATCTGACGTGGTCCAAAATCATCGATAACAGCAGTTCCTGAGTAAGGTTTGTTGGCTTCACGAATGACCTTACGTCGTGAAAATTCTTCGATTTTTGTCAAAATTTCTTCTGGGAATCCGTTCCAGAAAGTATCAAAAGGCTCAGTAATATTGAGTCCCATGATTTCCCAGTGACCAGTCATGGTGTCCTTACCTAGAGATACTTCTTCCAATTTTGTTGCATAACCTGTTGGATTGCTTTCAGCTGGTACAGTCTTCAGCGGCGTTTCGCGAGGAATATTTCCTAGACCGATTTTAGCCATGTTTGGCACATTCAAACCAACTGTTTTAGAAATGTGTCCCAGTGTGTCAGAAGCTCCATCTGGAACCCCCGCATTGACAAAGTTATTGGCATCTGGTGCGGCACCGATTCCCACAGAATCCAGTACCACCAAGTGAATACGATTAAATTTTGACATAGTGTGTCTCCTTATTATGTTGATTAGTTTGCTTTTGTTGAAGTTAAAATCTTAACCCCATCTCGTCCCGCTACGATGACCTTATCCACCATTTGGTTGAACAAGCCATGCTCTACGACACCAACGACATGGTCCAATTCTTGCCCGAAGGCAATTGGATCTTCAATGACATCCAAAGCTAGGTCAATGATAAAGTTCTGCATATCGGTCACAAAACGTTGGCCGTCTTTTTCACGGAAACTTGGTTTGTAGCCAGCTCGTTCAAACCGACGAAAGACCTGTTCTGCACCATACTGAACCACTTCTACTGGCAATTTAAAAGCACCTAGTTTCTCTACCAGTTTGCTTTCATCTACCACCCAAATGTATTCTTTTGAGGGCGTTGCCACAACCTTCTCCATCAGAAGGGCACCACCACCGCCTTTGATTCCGTTAAACTGGCTATCTACTTCATCCGCCCCGTCAACCGTCACATCGACAAAGTCCACTTGATCAATCGACTTGAGTGGGATGTTTAGTCCTTCAGCCTGTTTACTGGTCACACTGGAAGTTGTCACAGCAGTAATCTGCAAACCTTCTTCCTTAATCCGACGACCGATTTCTTCCACGAAATAGTAGGCAGTTGATCCAGTACCGAGTCCAACAACCATACCATCCTTGACAAACTCAGCAGCCTTGATACCTGCCATCTTTTTCAGATTCTCCACTTAAACACCTCCAATAAAGAGCTACCATTATTATAACATGTATCCGTTTTTATTTCATGAATACACTTGAAAAACCCGAACATTTTTATTTCGGGTTTTGATGTCCTATTTAACCATATCAGGATCGTAATCATAGAATCCTGTGTCGAGGAAACGGTTTTTAGGGTGTAACTTGCGCACTTCCTCATCCAACAAGAAAGCTTGGTCATGACTGAAATTCCCCTCTTGAATCAAGCTGCGCGCTTGAATAAAGAGTTTAGCAATTTCTACAAAATTCTGACCTGGGGTGTAAAGTCCCTCAAGTTTCCAGTGAGTAAAACCATGCTCCACCAATTCTGTCAATTTGGTCATCAAATCAAGGTCATTGTTGGCAAAGATGTGGGTACCATGATTGTCCTCAAAGATGGAATAATGGCTTTCTGGGTCACTCGGCTCTGCCAAGAAGAGGTCACGTTTACGCGTCTTTTCATCATCGATATGCGTAAAGTTATAATAGTTTTGTAAAAGCGGACGCTTAGAATGGTGAATGACACTAGCTCCATAAACCAACACTTCAGCAGGAATTTCCAAAATCTCAGGCATCTTGAAGAGCTCAGCAGATGGAATTTCACGCGCCAAAACAGCCTCAGAGGCGCCTGCCTTTTGCCCCCAGAAGTTAATCTGACGACTACTTGTCACCATGGTTGAAGCATCGTAGATGGTCTTAAAGGAATAGCCATCGCGATTGACCACGTAAAAGACACCTGCATCCCCAACAGTAATATAGTCTGTCTTGATTTCTTCCAAGAAGTCTAGGAAAGGCTTGATACGGTCCATCATATCTTGGTGCATGAGGGCATTAACCGCGACAATCAACTCTTTACCAGCCTCATGAACAATATTAGCGATGGTGCGTAACTCTTCATAACTAAAAGTCGTTGGCAGACGAAGGCCAAAATCTTTCTCACCAACATAGATACGATCTACGCCAGCTTCGAGTAGTTGTTCAACTTGTTCAATACTTTCAGCAGTTGCTGTAATGATAATCTTTTCCATAAGAAAAATTATACCACATTTCTCAAAAATCAGCTATGAATACTAGGAGTTTTATAAAAAGTCAAAGCCATTTTTAAAGCTTTCAATCAAAAAGTGAACAGTAACTTGTACCATTCACTCTATTTTATGCATGTGTTTCTTCAACTAGATGGCCATCATTCATGACATAAATACGGTCAACCTTATCAAGAAGACGAGTATCATGCGTAATCATAACAACTCCTCTGCCTTGTTCATGAGCAATGGCAGCCAGCATCTCCGTTACTTGGTAGGCACGCTGGGTGTCTAGACTGGCTGTTGGCTCATCTGCAAGCACAATGCTCGGATTGTTATAGAGCGCTCTAGCAATCGCGGCACGTTGACGTTCGCCACCTGATAGAGCCTTGGGATACTGATCTTGTACCTTTTCCAAATCCAACAAGTCAAACAGTTCTTTTCGGTTACTTTTACTATTTTTTTCCTTATCTAGTCTGTCTATCAAATCCAGCTGTTCCTCGACCGTTAGAAAAGGAATTAAGTTTGAAGCCTGGAGAATGAAACCAAACTCTCTAAAACGGAGATCTGTTTTTTCCTTCTCCGTCAAACTGCCTGTTTCCTTCCCCTTTACTAGAATCTTTCCACTCGAAGCTTCCTGTAGTTGTCCTAGAGTTGTTAGAAAGGTCGTCTTTCCAGAACCTGAAGGCCCAACGATAGCTACGAACTCTCCCGCATTTAGCTGAAAATTCGTCTCATGCAGGGCTACGACTTTCATCTTTCCTTCCCCGTAAGTTTTTGTCACTTGATTCATTTCTATCAATGTTGTCATACTATTCTCCTTATCACTCTGCAATCGCAGTAATCGGGTCCACCTTTAGCAAGCGTGGAAGTGAAATGACACCACCTAGAAGGGCCATCAAGGAAATTACCAAACTTAGGACAGAGTAGGCTATCCAACTTGGATAGAAAAAGAAGGTAGCTGGTAAGACTAAAATCACTCCTCCGATTGCCAGTAAGGCTAAAGCAATCCCCATACCAGCTAAGAGGAAGATTTGACAGAACAGAGACCATACAATGGTTTTGATCTGTATCCCTTGAGCTCGCATTATTCCATAAAGTCCTAGTTTTTGGATGGTAATGATATAAACAAAAATACCCACAATCAAGCCTGTGATAACAATCATAGCAAGAATCATTCCTGAAAATACATTAACCTGAGGTGTGTAACCAGGAATTTTCGATATCATTTTTGGAATGGAAATCTGTTTCAGTCCATCGCCGACCACTTCTATGTCATTTTTCAATACCAAGGCAGAGATGGAACGATTGGCTTTCAAGGTTCCTTGTAAGGTCCAATAAGTTGTCAGACTCGTAAAGACAACAGGCTCAGTGAAAAATTTATTTCCTTGAGTCAGGCCTACAATCTTGTAACTTGCCTCGCTTCCATTGAGCTGAATGGCATCACCTAGCTTCATCCCATAGTTCTCAAAAGACTGATCCACGACAACCTCATCATCTCCTTCAGGATAACGACCCTCCGTCAAACTAGGAGAGATAAAAGAGTCCCACTCTTGAGCAAAAATGGAAACATTGACCTTTTCACTACCATCGACTAGATTGGTTACAGCGAACATATAGCCCAATGGAGCGGCCTCTTCAGAATTCTTATCCTTGTAGTCCTTTTCAGGAATAAAAGATGCCGTCAAATTATCATTTGCGTAGTCGGATAAAACGACACCCGTTGCTTGCCAATTATCAATAGCTGCCCGGTTGTTTCGCACAAGACCAAGAGCTAGACTGGTCATAAAAAAGACCATAAAAGCGATAAGAAAAATGGTAGTTAGAATCAAACTATATCGAAGTTTATTTCGTAGTATTTCTTTGATAGCAAGATACATGCTTATCTCCTTTAACTTTTCCCCAGAGGTAGTTTAAAAGCCACCCAGACCAATAGACAGAATCTCTGTCCTTCCATCCATTCAAAACAACTCCTACCAATACTCTTCAAAAGTATCCAGGTAGCAACTCAACAAATTATATTAGGAAAAAGCCTCAGCTTGCTATCAATTTATATAAGTTATCCTTTCCTTTCTCAGTATATTTATAATAGAGAAAGGCAGGTCATCTGTTTTAAGTGTAACATCCATGCTATCACTTTCTCTAGTGGGTGTCAAGAAGAGTGACTTAGAAGATGATAAGAGACTTTAGTAGTTTTGTAACCATTCTGTAACAATTCTCTGCATAAAAAATGATAAAATAGTTAGGTACTGTTAAGGAGAGAATCATGCCCGCAAGAAAACTAGAAGCTTATGAGTTTGAACAAATTCCCGAATCGAAACAAACTCCGCTTTATCAAGGTTATACACCTGAGGCCCCAGTCGGCCCTAACCTAAAAGAGATTTTATTTTTTGTAAATATCGCTTGTTTCTGTATTTTTATGGCACTTTTTAGTTTTATCTTTTTAGCCTTAAAATTGAACACAGCTTTGTCCTTTATCGCTGCTATGGCAACAAGCTTCGCACTTTTACAACTTCAACGAAAGATGATTAAAAGAAAATTTTCAAAATAAAGGTTGGTACTACTACCAACCTTTTTTCTAGTTATCAAAAAAGACAGTTTTTAAAACTGCTTTTTTTTTTATTTATTCTTACGTTTTGAAGGAGATTGAATTGCGATTTTAACTTCAAAAATTGTTCCTCTAGGCTTGTTATCTTTGACGCTAATCGTTCCTCGCAAAGCATCAACAATCTGCTTGGCCAAAGATAGTCCCAGACCGAAACCGCCTTTCTGACGAGTTCTAGCCTTGTCTACACGATAAAAGCGGTCAAAGATTTTCTTCTTGTCAGCAGCTGAGATTCCAATTCCATTATCCGTTACTGTTAGATAGAGGTGGCGATCTGTAGCATAAACCACAAACTCAATTTTCCCATCTTCTTCGGTATACTTGATGGCATTGTCAAATAAGATGGTCATGAGCTGTTTTAGGAGCAACTGATCAGTCATGAAGGGACGATAAATCCGATTTTCATAGTCAAAAACACGATCATTTTCAGAAGCAATCAGCTCATAGTTAGCAAAAGTTGTTTTAAAGAATTGCGGAGAAACTTCTGCTATTTCTGGTTTGATTCCATCATCTCGACGTGCTAAATTGAGAAGGTTGGTTGTAAGGAAGCGCATGTTGCGAACTTCTTCGAGACTAGAAGCAATGCTTTCGCTGGATTCCATGATCGTCGCTTCTGGTTTTCGAAAGAGATTCTCTAAACGATTTTGTAAAACGGCCAAAGGTGTTCTCAGTTCGTGGCTTGCATTTTCAACAAAGGACTTCTGCTTTTGCATACTTTCCAACAAGGGTTTGACACTGACACGTGCCAGATAAACACTGGCGATTAACGACAGGAGCCAGAAACTGGCCATGACCACTACGATTAAATGCTCATGGTTTTGGCTGATTTGCTCAAGCTGGCTGGTATTGATTAAAACCGCCGCATATTTGACGTTGCTTGAAACAGTGGACGAATTTGTTTCCATCAAGATCATCCGGTAGGTTTCTTCCTGACCGTAGCTATTGACAACTTGAATTTGCCGAATGTGATTCAACTCTTTTCTGTCCAGTTTGATCTTGTCCAAGCCTAAAAAGCGATTGCCCAGTAAGAGTTGGTTAAAATCCTTGTCAAAGAGCAAGACTTCCGTATTGGAGCTGACATTGGGCTTGATTTCAGCCTTGCTGGCATCCGCTGTTGCGGGTTGAATATCTTTGACCTCTTCTGTTGCCCGATTCAGGGCTAACTGGATAACCGCTTGGGGACTACTACTAAGGGCTTGGAGTTTTTCATCTACAGAAGTGTAGAGACTCGAGTGCATGACCTGGAGGATAATCAAGGTCATAGCAGAGAAGATCAGGGTGAACACTCCAAAGTTTCGAATGAAATAGCTGAAATCATCCGCATACCATGTTTTTTTTAGTTTATTGAACATCTTTTAAAATATACCCGACACTACGCAAGGTTTGAAGATTTTCAGCAAAGGCTGTTCCCTTCAATTTCTTACGAACTTTTGAGACATAGACTTCTACAACGGAAATCGTCGTATCGCTATCAAATCCCCATAGACGGTCAAAAATTTGTGTCTTTGGAAGAATGACATTTTGATTTTGAAGGAAGTAAACCAATAACTCAAACTCTTTTCCGAGTAGTTCCACAGGAGTATCTTCCACCTTCACTTCATTCGTTGAAAGGTTGACAACAATATCCCCATAGGTCAAAGTGTTTTCATTAAATTTACCTGAACGCTTGAGAAGGGCTTGGATCCGCATTTTGAGTTCTTCTAGGTAGAAAGGCTTGGTGAGGTAGTCATCCGCTCCAAGCTCAAAACCGTGTCCCTTATCATCCAAACTCTCTTTGGCAGTCATGATAAGGACTGGTGTTGTAATTCCTTTTTCGCGCAACTCTTTCAAAACTTGGAAGCCATTTTTTTCAGGCAACATCAGGTCAAGCAAAATCAAGTCATAAACGCCACTTTCTGCTTCGTAGAGACCTTCTTCACCATCAAAGACCTGCATGACATCCGCAAAATCATCTAAAAAGTCAAATACTGAGTTTGACAGGCCTAGGTCATCTTCTACTAATAAGATTTTTATCATCAGAAACTCCTCCTTGTTATGATTATTATACCAAAATTGCCTTAAAAAAAACTCAACTCTCTCTTCTTTTAAGATAGAAAGTTGAGTTTTTGTTTACATTTCGAACGAATTAAGCTTTGCCATATTGAGCTACAACAGCTTCTACTGCTGCTTTCTCACGCTTAATCAAGTCAACACGCGCTGCGATATCCTTGATTCCCATACGAATGTTGCGGCTAAGAGCTAGGTCAGAAAGTTGTGGTTCAAAGAATTCCTTGTATTCTGCCAAGCGTTGCTCAGTCTTAAATACATGGGCAGGTAGGATAACAAAGCTATCAAAGCTCATATCCCCACCAAGAGCTGCCTTGATCCAAGCCCAGTTTTCACGCGCCCAGACCCAAACAGTTTCTTGAGTTGTTTGATGATCTAGGAACTGGTAATACCAAGCAGACAAGTCTTGTGGCTTCACAACAAACTTATCCTTCCATGAACGAATCAAGGTTTGGATATTGTTCGCATCTGTACTGTAAGCAAGAGCTCCTGCCAACTGGCGTTTGAAAACAGCATCTGTCGCATGAGTATAGTGGTCCAGATAAGTTGCGACCAAATCCTTGGTCTCATGGTGTTTCATTTCATTGATGAGAACTTGAGCACGGATGGCTGCTGGAAGTCCTGCAAGATTTTCCTTGTGAGCTGCAAAGATTTGGCTAGCGACTTGACTAGCTTCTGCATCATTTGAACGAATCATCATGGAAATGGTCAACTGACGAACCAATTCGTCTTCATCTGATTCTCCATCTTTGGCTTCAAAACCAAGACGGTCATAGTTGTGACGAGCCAATTTAGCAACGAGTGTATTAAAGGCTTTCTCAGTTTCTGTTCCTTCATCGATAAAGCGCTCAAGGGCAGAAATCACTTGAGAAACAGCTGAAACAACAAGGTAAGACTCTTCCTTAGCAAGTTTATCAAGAACTGGGAGCAAGTCCGCATAAGAAATGTGTCCTGCTTCAGCCAACAAACGACGTTCTTGAACGATTTGTAGTTTGCTTGTGTTATCAAGTGTCTCTAGCTCAGCAAGAACAGCATCTAACAAGTCTCCTTGATAGTCTGTAATGTAGTGGGCTGTATTTTCCGTGTTAAGACGAAGGGCTGATTTGTTTTCAGCAAGAAGAGTGGCGTAGCCAGGGATTTCGATACTTTCAGTTTCGAGTGTATCTGGCAAGCCTTTCCAGTTACTGTTCAGTGGCACAACCCAGAGACGGTTCTTGTCTTCGTGCTCACCGATGAAGAATTGTTTTTGTGAAATCTTCAAGACATCATTTTCAACTTTGACAGTGAGAACTGGATAACCAGGTTGTTCCAACCAAGAATCCATGAAGGCCGCAACATCACGACCTGACGCTTGACCAAGGGCATTCCAAAGGTCACGACCAATTGTATTGCTGTATTGATGTTTTTCAAAGTAGGCGTGCAAACCTTTAGCAAAATCCGCATCACCTAGCCAACGACGAAGCATGTGCATGAGGCGACTTCCTTTGGCATAGACGATAGCTCCGTCAAAGAGCGTATTGATTTCATCTGGGTGTTTAACTTCGACGTGGACAGACTGAACGCCATCAGTCGCATCACGTTTAAGTGCTCCCGGCACACCACCTGTTTGGAAGTCTTCAAAGATATTCCAAGTTGGCTCGATGGCATCGACACAGACGTATTCCATCATGTTAGCGAAGCTTTCATTGAGCCAGAGGTCATCCCACCATTTCATAGTAACGAGGTTACCAAACCATTGATGGGCAAGCTCGTGGGCGATAACAAGGGCAACTTGTTGTCGACTAGCAAAGGTTGAGTTCTCATCGACAATCAAGTAAACTTCACGGTAGGTTACCAGACCCCAGTTTTCCATAGCACCAGCTGAGAAGTCAGGGAGTGCGATATGGAGAGATTGAGGAATTGGGTACTTAACTCCGTAGTAATCTTCGTAAAATTCGATTGAGCGAACGGCGATGTCTAGTGAGAAATCAAGGTTAGATAGTGGGTGAGCTTTCGTTGAGTAGACACCTACAAGAGTACCGTTTTTAGTTTTAGCGGTCACCCCTTGCAAATCACCTGCTACAAAGGCTAACAAGTAAGAAGACATGCGAGGTGTTGTTTCAAACTTCCAGATGCCTGTTTCCTTACGGTTTTCAACGTCAGTCTCTGGCATGTTTGACAAGGCCACTTCACCTTCTGCTTGGTCAAAACGAAGAGCAAGGTCAAAAGTTGCTTTGGCTTCTGGCTCGTCCACGCATGGGAAGGCTTCTCGCGCAAAGTGGCTCTCGAACTGGGTAGACAAGACTTCCTTCTTGACACCATCAACAGTGTAGTAAGAAGGATAAATCCCTGTCATGTTGTCTGTGATTTTTCCTGAAAAAGCAATGACCAATTCAACTTGACCAGCCTCAGCCAATTCGATATGAAGGGCTTCATTGTCATGGTCAACTGTAAATGGACGAGCTTGACCCGCAACTTCTACAGAAGTGATTTCCAAGTCTTTTTGGTGAAGGGAAATACGGTCACTTTGTGCTTGACCAGTAATGGTCACCTTCCCAGAAAAGGTCTTGGTCTCACGACTCAAGTCTAAAAATAAATCATAATGTTCAGGAACAAATTGGGTAATAAAATGTTCAACTGCTTGCATAGTTTTCTCCTATTCTAAGTTTAAGAGCTGCTACTCTTCTTCAAACAAACTTATTATATCATGTTTTGCTTAAGAAAAAAGGATTGGACGGTAATTTCCAAAACTTTCTTCCTTCTGCAGCCTAGAGTGGGTAGACCTTGCAAAATTCTTCTAAAACAACCTTGCTGTCAGGGGAAAAAGTCAGTCCGGCTTCCCTCATCCACTCGGTGAAAAAGTCCTCATGAACCTGACGCCAATAGGTCAAAGATTTGTCCCCCTCCCCTTCCTTGTAGGCATGGTCAGCAGAAACTTGATTGAAAGGCTGAACAGAAACCTTTGTAATTTCGACAATGCAGACAGCCTGATCTTGACTGTCTAAAATGACGTCAAAGGTACCTTCTCGCGGAAGAGGTTCGGCTTCTAGTGCATAGAGGTCATAGGCTGAGGCAGTTGCTGTCTTTTCGCCTTTTAAAACCAAATCTGCCAAGGTATCTGCTTCCACTCCAAAAGCCCAGGCATCTATCTCATCTCCGATAGAGGGGTTAATTTGCTTATATGCATTCCACATTTCTTGCGGTGTCATGGGTTGCTCCTTTGTAATTTTTTACTTACTTCTTTTATACTTTTGAGGTGGTCTGGATGGTCAATCTCTAAATCAAAAATCTCTGGAATAGAACTGTAGTGGATAAGGCATTTGATACCCATCTGATTCATTTTTTGTATGAAAGAAGCATTCAGATAGCCTGCTACAGCAAAGTCAATCTTTTTCATACTTGCTTTATCCAGCATCTGTCTTAGCATATCTAACATTATTGGACTTTCCATATCATGCCATTGACTATTTCTCACAGTCGCAAAAACAAAAGAAGTTAAATCATTCATTCCAACTATAATCTTTGAAATACCCGTTTCTATTATTCTATCCAAGTCAAAATAAGCTGACGGCAATTCAATCATCGTGGCAATTTTCCCAGTAAAACCCTGCTGACGCAATACTCTAATAGCTTGCTTTAACTGCTCAGCATCATTGACAAAAGGAAAGATAACAGACAGATTGGGATTTGTTTGATAAACTTCTGTAACGACATGTGCTTCAGCCTGAAATTCATCAGGACACGCCAGCAAGCGCCTAGTTCCTCTATAACCAAACAAGGGATGATTTTCATCAAAATGCTCTTTAGTCCCCTCTAAAAAATTTGCTTCTATATTCGTTAATTCTGAAAAACGATACCAGACCTCATCGTCTGAGTACAAGGAGCAAATAGAGTTCAGATAATCTTTCACAAATTGCTGACAACTTAGTAATAGTATGTTTTGATTGAGCTCTCTCAACAAGTATTCCCCACGAATCATACCAACATGGTGAAATAGTTGTGGGTAAACTTTTTCAGCGATTTTCTCGCCACTAAGGGCTAACTGGTTTTTCATAGCCATTCACCTCGTCTTAAAAGATACAATATCAAATATCATTATATGAAACTTTCCTCTAGTTCAAAAGCTTCATAAGGTTCAACTAACTCATATCCTAAAAATTCTGCTACTTTTTTGGAAGCCTCGTTATGAGCATCCCAAAGTGGAAACATATCTCTATTTAAACTCTCTAGAATCATTGCAGCACCAAGGTTTTTAGCAAATCCATTCCCTTGTTCGTTTGGTCTAGTTGCAACTTCCACTTCAACTGCTCCACGGTAAACTAACCCTGAGGAAATCCCAGCAATCAGTTCATTATTTTTAAGAATCACAAAGCCAAATCCACCTTTTAAAACAAAATCCTGATAGGACTCAAAATCCCCCTGTAAATCTTGTGACCATTCTTCCTCAGAAAAGCAGTTATAAATATGATTATCAATAGGCACAAGATTGTAACCTTCCTCTAAATGAGTAACTAGATCATTTAGAAATTCAACTTGAAAATTTGCCTTATCTTTAAAAGAATAGCGAGTAAAAGAATTTAGCCCTACTTTCCGATGCAGAAAATCTTGCCAATTGGTATTTTCTGAAATAATAATCTTATAATCTAAACCATATTTCCTAACAAAATCTTCCCAAAATCTGGAATTCAATTCCCCTGCTAGGTATAAAAAATTCCCAACATCATAAAAGCTTGTTGTCCTATCACTGTTTTGGTAGACAGTTCCGATTTGAGATTTAAGACCATAGAGAACCATATTTTTCTTCCATGTTTTAAATAGTTCCATCAGATCCCCCTACTTCAAACTCCAACCACCATCTATTGTAATGATTTGTCCTTGCATGGCACTTGCTTTTCCACTTGCTAAGAAAAGGCTAAGCTCTGCTACTTCCTCTGGCTCGATCCAGCGCTTGATAGGAGTTTCACTAGCTACCCAGTCTGCTAAGCCACCGGGTTCGAAGTCCGCAGTAGTCATACCTGTCTTGACTGCTCCGGGAGCAATCCCAAAGACCCGAATCCCAGCTTCAGCATAGTCTAGAGCCAACTGCTTGGTAAATCCAGCCAAGGCATGCTTAGAGGAAGTATAGGCGTGACCACCACCTCCTGCTAGATTTGAAGCAATAGAACACATATTGATTATGATTCCCTTTTTACTTTCCAGCATTTGTGTCAAATAATGTCGAGTCAGCTCAACTGGAGTCACGTAATTGATTTCAAAAATCTCTTGAATTTCCTGGACTGATTGTTCCAAAAGGGGTTTGTAATCATCCAAAACTCCAGCAGTATTGCACAAAACATCCACCTGAAGACACCAGTCAAAAACTGGCTCTAAATCAAGAGTTAAATCTCTCTGTAAAAAGTGGAAACCACCATCTAAATCTGGCTTTTCTCCTTGATCCACACCATAAACTTGATAGCCATTCTCTAAAAAGAGGCGAGCTTGAGCTAGTCCAATACCTGAACTCACTCCCGTGATTAAAACGCGTCTAGTCATGCACTTCTACCCAATCCGTCGCCAAAACATCACAAGGTGTCGGACTCCACATGGAAAAGCCTTCCCCTTCTCCAGACACATTGATTAGGAAATAGGGCGTCACCTCAAGAGCTACACCATTTTGCTCAATGGTATCAAAAAGTTGGACATAGTTTTCAGCCCCTCCCCAACCAGTACGTACATATTTTTTCTTAGCCTTTAAGCCAGGCAGGATTTCTTCAAATGTCATGACTGTCTCCTTTGTTGTCTACTTATTTTTATTATAACAAAAAACCGGGAACCAATCTATCATGGTTCCCGATTTTATTCTTCCTTAATCTCTTCCACCAAGTTTGCTATTGATAGTCATCATGATACTAGCAATTTTCTCTCCCCAGTATGGGTCCGAAGCATAGAGAACATTCATTCCTGTCGCCTTGTTCCCCAAGTGGTCTCTTCCACGGTCAATGTAGTTCTCACGAATCCACTTAGCCGCGCCGAGGATCCCCTTATCCACATCATCAAATTTCTTGGCTGAGGTATACGGGCTCGAATCATAAGCTGCAATTCCAAAGAAATTATTCTTATCCTTAGCTATCTGGCTCCGTCCCCAAGCACTCTCAAGTGCACTATGGGCCATCAGATAAAGAGCATTCACACCATATCGTTCCTCAGCTTCCTTAAAAACAGCTCCCTTACCAGCGAGGCGACTATCCCGAATATTCATCAAAGAATAAACTTTATCCAATTCAGCTGCACTGTAATTACTTGGTTTAGTCAAATTTCTAAAGAGGAAAGGATTTTCAATGGTAAAGCCATCAAAATGAATTCCATCAGTTGAATAATATTTCTTACCAATAGTCATAGCTGAGCTATGTGGAGCAACACGGAGACTCACATAAGGTGACAACTCATGGTAAAAATACTTGCCATCGCTTGTATAATGAGGGACAAACTCACTATCTTTATCAATAGCTACTAAATCACTTTTATTCATGAAGCCGGATAAACCAGAAATATTGACTGGTATTTGACTATCTTTTTTAGATTGGGCATCTCCAAGCGAAACTATGGTTCCTTGCGATACATAACTCAATCTTTCACCAGAAGCGCTATAGACGTAAGCAGTAATTGGTTTCACTTTGTAATATTTTGCCTCTGAGATCCACTTTCCATTATTCTGGAAGGAATACTCTTTACCTTTGATCGTGAAAGTACCTGTTACATATCGACCATCATCTTTTAGATAGTACCAAGCATCGTAATCTTTGTCAAAAATCCATTCATTTTTGGCCATATAGCCACCTGATTTAAGGTAGTATGAACCAATCCATTCACGGGAAGCGTAGGCCCCACCTGACTTCAAGTAAAACCAGCTATTGTAGGATTTATCAAAAATCCACTCTTTTTCCGCCATAGCGCCACTATCTTTCAGATAGTAGTCAGTTTTCCACTGGCTACTCGCCATCACACCATCGCTATTGAAATAGTACCATGTCCCTTTGATTTTTTCCCATTTATTGCGGGAAATTTTTCCTGAAGCTGTAGCATAGTACCACTTGTCGGATATTTTCACCCAATCGTTTTCTGCCATAGCACCACTACCTTGGAAGAGATAGTCATTATAGATGGTGCGACTAAGCATGACACCATCTTTATTAAAGTAATACCAGACACCTTCAATTTTTTCCCATTTGTCTCGTGAAATCTTACCTGAAGCTGTAGCATAGTACCACTTGTCAGAAATCTTCACCCAATCATTTTCTGCCATGGCACCACTACCTTGGAAGAGATAGTCATTATAGATGGTGCGACTAAGCATGACACCATCTTTATCAAAGTAATACCAGACACCTTCAATCTTTTCCCACTTATTATGGGAAATCTTGCCTGAAGCTGTGGCATAGTACCACTTGTCAGATATTTTCACCCAATCGTTTTCTGCCATAGCACCGTTACCTTTGATAAGGTAACCATCAACTATAGTATTACTGAGCACAATGCCGTTTTTATCAAAGTAATACCAGACACCACCGATTTTTTTCCAGTTTACGACAGGCTGGTTATTTTCATAAAAACGCCAGTTTCCTTGTTCTTTCTGCCAACCTTCCTTGATAACTTCCTCTTTTTTTTCCTTTTTGGAAGGATTTTCCTCTTTTACAGCTGGCTCTTTTTTCGCCTCGACTTTAGGAACTTCTTTCTTGGGAGCAGCTTCCTCTTTTTTCTCGACTACATCTGTGGTCTGAGTTTTTTTCGTAATCTGAGATTCTTCAGCATATACAGATGTCTTTGCAAATCCTGCCATAGAAAGAACAACAGTACTTGCAAGTAGTATCTTCTTCATTTTATTCTCCTCAGTAGAAAACGATCTACACTATTACTATTTTATAAAACCTATTGTAACATAGTTGACTAACGGAAATATTACAAATTGATGAAGATTCTATGTCTTGTTTACGATAAGGAAGACCTCGTTTATCTCAGACTGGCTTTAACTTCTCGACGGAGATCTTCCAAGCTGCTAATGCCATATTTGTCCATAACCTTTGGCAGATTTTCGATGATATCGGGACAGGCATAAGGATTGGTAAAATTGGCTGTTCCAACTCCGATAGCAGATGCGCCAGCCAAATACATTTCTAACGCAGCTTCAGCCGAATCCACTCCCCCCATTCCGATGATGGGAAGGTCTGTAGTTTGAGCGACTTGGCGGATGAGTTTGAGGGCGACTGGAAAAACTGCAGGACCAGACATCCCACCTGTTCCATTTGCTAGGATTGGTTTTCTGTTTTTGAGGTCAAAGCGCATACCGACTAGAGTATTGATCATGGTCAAACCACTTGCTCCTGCGTCTTCCGCGGCTTTGGCAATGGTGACAATATCCGTCACGCTAGGAGTTAGCTTGACATAAACTGGCACATCAGAGGCTTCCACAGCCGCTTTTACCACTTCATAAGCCAGATCAGGATCTTGCCCAATCAAAAGTCCATGATTGCCGTGATCCACATTAGGACAAGAGATATTGAGCTCGATCGCTTTTACATTAGCCGCCTTAGAAATTCCTCGAGAAACAGCAGCGTACTCTTGTTTTGAAAAGCCAGCTACATTGGCAATGATGGGAAGTGTAGGATACTCTCTTTCCAGCCAAGGTAACTTTTCAGCTAAAACAGCCTCTAAACCAGGATTTTGCAAGCCGATTGCATTGAGCATACCAGCAGGTGTCTCTGCCACCCTTGGAGTGGGGTTGCCAAAACGAGGTTCAAGTGTCGTCGCCTTGATCATAATGGAGCCTAAAAGGTCTAAATCATAGTACTTGGCATACTCTTGACCAAAACCAAAACAGCCTGATGCTGGTATGATGGGGTTTTTCAAGTCCAAGCCTGATAGAGAAACTTGTAAGCGATTTGTAGTCATGACTTTCTCCTTATAATACAACTGTTCCTGTACGGAAAACAGGACCATCTTCACAGACGCGTTGACTGACCGTCTCACTTTCTGGCACTTTTAGAACGCAGGCATAGCAGGCCCCCATCCCGCAAGCCATACGAGATTCTAGAGATAGATAGGCTCTTGGGTGGTCATAAAACCTTTGATTGATGTACTTCATCATTCCTGGAGCTCCACATGAGTAGACGGCGTCAAACTGACTGTCTAAGTCATTAATGACGACTGACACATTTCCCTTGATACCATATGAACCATCATCTGTCGTTACAAAGACCTGACCATATTGGGCCAATTCCTTTTCAAGGATGACAGCATCCGTATTAGCAAAACCGAGGACTGTCACTACTTTCACCCCACGCGCATGCAATTCCTTAGCCACCTCAAGCAAGGGTGGAACCCCAATCCCACCACCAACGAGGAGAACTTGGTTCTGGTCTTCCAGATCAGATAAGTCAAAACCATTTCCCTGAGGCCCCATCACATCAAGAGTATCTCCCTGACGTAAGGTTGAAAAAATAGCTGTACCAGCACCCTCAATCCGATAAATGAGATTACACTGCTTCTTATCCTTATTGATAGACGAAATTGAAATAGGACGGCGCAAGAGATGGGCATCATCAGGCACACGTAGATGTAGAAATTGGCCTGCTCGCATGGCTTCAACCATCTCCCCTTCTAGAACTAATTCAAAGATTGCTGGCGCAATTTCCTCCTGAGCGACCACCTTCATGGTCTCCAAACGAATGGCACCCAAACGTTTCTTACATGTGGGATTCATGATTTTCCTCCTTAAATTTTAAGGGGACCAGATAAAGAAAAGACCTTGCTAATGCAAGGCCTCAGTTGGGTTAGGCTAGAACTCATGCGCACACTTAAAAAGTCTCCACAGAGAGTCCCCCCCTATCCCTTTTATCTGACACCTTGTGAGTCTCTCTGGACTCCCCTTAAAGGTTAAATTTGTATTAGTATACTCTTTCAAAGAAAAAAAGTCAAGTAGAAAACGAACATTCTACTTGACATTACTCGATTATTTTTCACGAATGACTTCAACCTTGTAGCCATCAGGATCCTTGACAAAGTAATAGTTTGGTGCAGTTCCTGGTAGACCATTTGGCTCAGTCACTTCATATCCTTTTGCACTGTGCTCTTGATGAAGAGCTTCAAGATCAGGTGTACTGAGGGCGATATGGGCGAAGCCATCTCCTACCACGTAAGGGCCGTGGTCATAGTTATAGGTCAATTCCAACTCGTAGTCATCACCCTCAAGTCCTAGATAGACAATGGTGAAGGCATAATCTGGAAAATCCTTGCGACGTAATTCTTTAAAACCAAAAGCGTCTTGATAAAATGCGATTGATTTTTCAAGGTTTTCTACTCGCAAGCAAGTGTGTAGCATTTTTGAAGCCATAGCTTTCTCCTTTATTTCTAAAAAGACTGGGACAATCCTGTTCCAGTCTTAAAAGTAATTATTTACCAAGTTTTGCTTTAGCTGCATCTGCAAGAGCTGTGAAAGCTGCTGCATCGTTAACAGCTAAGTCAGCAAGCATTTTACGGTTAACTTCGATTTCAGCCAATTTCAAACCATGCATCAATTGTGAGTATGAAAGTCCATTCATACGAGCTGCCGCGTTGATACGAGTGATCCACAATTTGCGGAAGTCACGTTTTTTCTGACGGCGGTCACGGTATGCATAGTAGTAAGAGTTCATTACTTGTTCTTTTGCAGTACGGAACAAGATGTGTTTAGCTCCATAGTAACCTTTTGCTAATTTAAGAATACGTTTACGACGTTTGCGTGATACAACGCCACCTTTAACACGTGCCATGTTTTATTTCCTCCAAATATTTCCTAGAATTGTTTACTTACTGTTAGGCTATTATTTCAAGCGAGTAAGCATTGCTTTGATACGTTTGAAATCTCCTGAATGCACCATAGATGCTTTACGAAGATGACGACGTTGTTTCTTAGTTTTTCCGTGGAAACGGTGAGAAGTGTAAGCACGGAAACGTTTAAGTCCACCAGAACCTGTACGTTTGAAACGTTTAGCTGATGCGCGGTGTGTTTTTTGTTTTGGCATGATTTTTTCTCCTTTATTTAACTTTCTGACAATTATTTTTTGTCAGTTGCTGGCGCCAACTGCATGAACATTTGGCGTCCATCCATCTTAGCTCGTTGTTCGATGATCGCAATATCTTGTGTTGCTTCAGCAAACTCGGCTAAAACTTTTGCACCAATCTCTTTATGGGTAATCATACGACCCTTAAAGCGAATAGATACCTTAACTTTATTTCCTTTTTCAAGGAATTTACGTGCATTGCGAAGTTTTGTGTCAAAGTCTCCCTTGTCAATAGTTGGACTCAGACGAACTTCTTTCACAGTAACAACACTTTGTTTTTTACGTTGTTCTTTTTGCTTTTTCTGATACTCAAATTTGAACTTGCCGTAGTCCATAATTTTAGCAACAGGCGGTTTTGCTTGGGGTTGAATCAATACTAAGTCAACATTTGCACTATCAGCCAATGCTTGCGCTTCGCTGAGTGGCTTGATGCCTAGCTGTTCTCCCTCAAGACCGATCAAGCGAACTTCACGTACACGAATTTCATCATTGATGAATAAGTCTTGCTTTGCTATGGTTTTCACCTCTTTTTTATTATTAGAGAAAAACAAGAGCGGGCTTGTAATGATACAAGCCCGCACGTTATGATAGCGTTTCTTAGAAACTTTTCATCCGTAGGGCCAGGCAACTTGATGTCACAAGGCGAGAAGCTCTCACTTCTGCTTTTCTCAACTTTTATATGATACCAAGTTTTCTATCCCTTGTCAAGATAAAAAGTCAATTTTTCGAAAAACTTTCTGTTTTCTTCTTGATGTCTGCATCAAAAAGAGAGAACCTAGTTGGTTCCCTCTCTGTGTTAGTTCTTCCCTCACCTTCCGTATAGGAATGCTAAGACCTATTAAAAACTTCCTTTTTACGTGAACTTCCCCATCTTTCAATAAGTAGAATCCCCACTAACAAAAGGATAATCAGGCAAGGAAGTAAGACCAGCCCCATGCTCCAATTTAGATTGACATTATCAATTTGCTTAGGTAATCTTCCAGATAAAATCTCCACTGAACGCAAGTAAGTAAAGGGAAGTAGATGTGCAATACTCTGAAGAGGCTGGATCGTTTGGATACCAAACAACAAGCCAACAATCCCAATGAGTGAAAGAAAGAGGACCGGCATTTTTTGCTTGAAAAAGTAAGCAATCAAGTAGACGACTTCCACAATGACGATAAAGGCTAAGAAAGCTAAGAGCAAGCTAGGAAATAACACATCTTGTATCTTCCCAATAGTTACCTCTTGATTGGTTAAGCTATAGAATGGGTAGGGATAATCCAACTGTCCAAAACCACTTATCAGACTTCCCACTAGAAAAGAAAAGCCACAGATTCCGATAAACAGCACGGTTACATAACTCACCCCAACTCCAAGAGAGGACAGGGCAAATGTCACTTTTGAAAAAGGATATAACTGAGCTGTGTCTAGATGATTTTGATATCTTTCTGCAAACAGTTGCGTTAGCATAAAAATAATACCAATCACAAACAAGCTTGGGATGATAGCCTCTAAAATCCAGAGAATCTGATCAATCCCGTGGGTCGGATAGTCTAAATTGTGGGCTTTTATGTTCAAGGGATACAGGGCTTGATAAATCTTCCGTTCACGGTCAACCGCCATTTTTAAGTCAGAGCTAGAAGTCGATTCCTTCGATACAATTTCATAACTCTTTTCCTCATCTTGCCACTGCAAATAGTAGGCTTCTTTCCAGCGCCCTTCTTTTAATAAAGTTAGAATTTCTTTCTTTCTCATCAAAAGATTCTTTTGCAAGTCTAAATTTTCTTTAGCAAACTGATATTCCTCCGAGCTGGTGTCAGACATTTGGGAGAGTTTCTCTTCATTTTCATTGATAGCTCTCTCGTTAGCTGCAATACGACTTTCCAACCTGCTCTCCAAGCTGTGTGAGTTTGCAGTCTGACTATGTAAATAAAAGGTAACACCGAGTACAGATGCAAATAAAAGTAAGATAATCCAGTTTAAACGACTTTTGAAAACTTTTTTTAACAAAAATAGGCTAATATCTTTCATAACGGAACCTCTTCTATCTGCCCCTGACGAATGGTTACCATGCTATCGCAAATCTCCACTAACTCCTCTTTGTAGTGGGAACTCAAAAGAACCAGCTGTTCTTTTCTATCGATTTGTGCCAGCCTATCAAAAAACTTCTGTCGATAATACTCATCTAAGCCATTTGTTATCTCATCCATGAGCCAGCATTTCGCCTGACTGAGGAAATACATAGCAATCACCAAGCGTTGCTTCATGCCTAAGGAATACTTGCGGATGGGAAGGTTGATATAGTCAGACATTTCCCAATAGGCGATTTCGTCCCCCAAGTTTAGGTCTGACTTCCAGATATTTTTTATGAGACGAAGGTAGTCCATCCCACTTAAGTTTCCATCCAGCCATTCAGCGCTCTCATAATAAAACAAAGAAGGAGGGGCTGCGATATGTCCACTACTAAGGGGAAGCAGCTTGCTCACAGCTCGGAACAGGGTCGTCTTTCCCGAGCCATTGATAGCAAGAAGGCCATAAATCCTACCCTTTTTAAAGGTGAAATCCGCATCTTGCAAGATGACTTGTCGCGTTTTTAAGGTAACATGAGTAAGATTTAACATATCCAGCCCTCCTTTTTCTCACTCTTTAAGGATTAATAACCTCCGCTGTAGTAGTTTATGACTTCATAACGATGGTAATTCCATCCTCCGCCAATTTTATACTCATCGTAGCCTTTATAACGAGACCATGACGGAATCCAAATATATTGATGGTTGTGATAATTCATACTATACTCAAAAGCGGTATTCCAATCATACCGGTAACTTTTAGTGACTGTTACAGCAGATGCACTGGTTTGAAAAAGACCAACAGATAACAAACTAGCCAATAAAACGACTTTTGCTGATTTTTTCATGGTTTTCACCTCACTAATTTATTTACTTTCGAAAGCGCTTTAATTATATCATTTTTCTCGGTATTATGCAACAGATTTTTAGTTTATTTCACTAATATATAACATTTTTCTTCCTAACGAACACTTTCAAGTTGCCAACTATTCCATCCTTTAAAGCGAGTGGCTCCTTGCTGATCGGTTCGGTAAATCTTACTCTTGATGGATTCCAGTCGTGTCAATGTTTCCTGATGAGGGAGTTTGGCACGATTGTTCTTACCAACTGAGATGAGAGAAAGCTCTGGGTTGAGTTTTTCTAGGAAAACTGGATTTGATGATGCTTTAGAACCATGTTGACCGACTTTCAAGACATCCACTTCTATGTCAGGGTATTGCTTTAAAAGTTCTTTCTCTCCCTTCTCTTTCACGTTTCCAGTAAAGAGAAAGTGCTTGTCCAAAAGTTTCCCATACAGAACCAAGGAATCATCGGCATCAGCTTCTCCAATTTCCCTTGGAGATAATACTTCTAACTGACTGCCAAAAATCGGCAAGTTCTCCCCTGCTGTCACACTGCGTACCTTGGTTTGACTTGCTTGTAGTTCTGCTACAAATTCCTTCTGTGTTAGACTTCCTTTTGATACTAAAATCTCCCCGACATGGAAAGCCTTGGTCACCTCCAACAAATCACCAACATGTTCCTTCTCTGTGTTGGTCAAGATCAGCTGGTCAATCTTGGCTACTCCGCGACTTTTTAGATAGGGAATCAGGGTTCGCTGGGCATTGCTACTCGTCGCCTTTTTTTGCCAATACTCGATTTTCTTGTCGGTTTCTGCTTTACCACCCACATCTATGAGGATGGCTTTACCAGTCACATCCCGTAGAAAAATACTTTCCCCCTGCCCTACATCCAGCATAGTGATTTCATTTTCCAGTGGATGTTTGGTCAAGAAAAAGAGCCCCACGATAAAGAGACTAAACCCTGCTAGTCTTTTGATGTTTTTTCTCATATCATAGACCAAGGCTAATGAAACTAAGAGAAGAATCAAAATCCATGCGTTGGGTTGCCCAAAGACCAAGGGCCTACTTGCCATCTGCGATACTAAGCGAATGATGCCCTCCAACCATTCAAAGATAAGGTTAAATTGAACGGCAGGATAGACAAAAGAAAAGGCAAACAAGATAGATAAGAGTGGTAAGAAAATCAAGTCAAAAAGAAAGGAAAAGACAAAGGTCAAAAGGATAGACCAAGGCTGAAATTCTGCAAAATAGAAGGATAGAATGGGCAATATTCCCAAGGAAATGACTAGACTTTCTCTGGCAACAGCCTTGAGCCCCTCCCCTTCTTTGCTTGTCATAGTCAAGATAAAAGCGTAGGCACAGGACAAGACACCTCCTGCCGTCAGGAAAAAGTTGGGCATGATGATAAAGAGAACAAGAACCGTCAAGGCAAAATTATCCAAACCCTTAACACTGTGTTGGGCTAGTAATTTTTGCAAGAGACTACGAATGACCGAAGCTGAGAATCCTGTCAGCCCTGCATAGATAAGGGAAAAAGGGTAGATTAGCAACTTCAACTTTTCTTGAGTCAAACCCAATCGCAAGAGGAGTTTCTTAAAGGCATCCATAAAGAAGCCTACCTGCATACCCGACAAGGCAAAGAGATGGATAATCCCTAGACTAGAATAAAGCTCATTCATCTCCTCAAAGTCCGTATCCAGATGTCCTAGCAACAGCCCTGTCATGTAGTTGCGCATAGGATCTGGAAAGTGCGTCTTAATCCAAACTACAGCTTTTCGACGTAAACTGGACAGATTATCTCCTATATCCCAACTGCTAACCTTTTTAAGTGACTGGATTTTTTTGATATTGAGAGCCTGATAAATCCCCTGAGTCTTCAGATAAGCTTGGTAGTCAAAGCCACCAAAATTCCTCTGGCTCTCTGGTTCCGAAAGTTTTCCTTCTAGTTCTATCTCATAGAGCTCTGTCAAGGCCTGAAATTGCTCTTTCTCCTCCTCGGACTGGAGTTTATAATAAACTTGAAAAGTACGGCCGTCGGCCTTGCCCCGAAAGGACAGACTATCTCCATTGACCTTGATGGTATCTGGTAAAATCCTCACCCTTTCAACAGAATCCGCAAGATTTTGACTCGCTTGACTCTGCTGCCAAGTTTGAAACAGAAACCAAAATCCAAAAACTCCACAAATAGCTAGAACTTTTCCAGTCGATTTCCAAGGAAACTGGATAAAGAGACAAACTAGCAGAAAAACGAAACCTAAAAGCGCAAGATAGGATGCTGAGAAAATGGCATAGTAAAGCCAAAGCAACAAAAAGCTCAGATAGATTAGGGGGATAGGGAAACTCTTAGTCCACTGTAACATAGTCTTTTAACTTTTCTATGGTCTTTGCGCCAATGCCAGAGACTTTCTTGAGCTCATCTACCGACTTGAATTTGCCATTTGCCTCACGATGGTCGATAATATCTTGGGCTCGTTTTCCTCCCAAGCCTTTGACCTGCTTGAGTTCTTCCAGACTAGCTTTATTGAGGTTGAGCTTCTTTTCTTTACTTGTCGAAGGAGTCGTTCCAGAGGCAGCCTGTTGACTAACTGCTTCTTCTCCCTTAGTCGGGACGTAGACCAGAGCCTCGTCACTAACTTTCTGGGCTAGATTGAGCGACTTGCTATCTGCTTCCTCTGTCAAGCCACCAGCTTTCTGAACGGCATCATGAATCCGACTCCCTACTGGCAAATCATAAATCCCTGGCGATTTAACAGCACCCTTGACATCTACTGTGATCAGATCTTGTTCAGGAGATTCGTCCTTTTCCTCCTTTTTCACTTCTTTTTCAGACGATGAATCCTTTGAAACAGCTGCAACTTCAGCCTGCAAATTTGTTTCTGTGACGGGTTTTTGTGTAGATGGCTTTAGCAGGAGAAATCCGCCCAGGGCCAAACCCAAACAAGCACAGATGACAATGATTTTATACACTTTTATTTTCTCGATAATGACTTCCATTTTTTCTCCTCTCTTAGATTATTCGTAAGAGGAAGAAAAAACAGTCGAAAATTTCTTTTCAACTGCTTATTTATTTGCAAAATAGTCTTCCTTGGTCAAGACATAATGAACTCTTGTAACGATTCGGCCTGGTTCTTCTTTGTCCAATCTGGCATAGGGTTCTTCATGGGAAAAGAGCATACCTGATTTCTCCATGACTCTTCCAGATGCGGGATTATCTTTATCGTGTAGGGCGGTCAACTTGTTCATTCCAATCTTCTCAAAAGCCAGCTCAATCACGGCTCGATTGGCTTCCGTCATCAATCCTTGATTCCAATAGTCTTTATTGATAATATAGCCGATAGCGCCCTTCTTAAGGACAGTATCAATCTTGTGCAGGTCAATGGTACCGATAAACTGACCATTACTTTTTAGTTCGATCCCCCACCGTCCCAAGGGATTGGCCAAGTAGAGCTGAGCGATGTTGTTCTTGGTTTCTTCTAGGCTTTGATTGGTTGGAAAAGTGTAGCGCGTATTTTCTCTGTCTGAGGCATAGTCAAACATAGCTTCTGCATCGTCCATGGTTACAGGTCGGAGCAACAAACGCTCCGTTTCTATAGACGGATACTGGGAAAATTTCACAAATATTGATTCCATACACACTTCCCCCTATTTAAAAGTATTTTCCTACTAGCTTATCAAAAAAAGCTCATCAAAGCAAAAGTTTTTCTTGATTTTCGAAACAGATTTATATAAAATAAAAACATCACGATAATCGGGTTTCTCTGTGATGTTTGATTTTAAAGACCCGAATTTAGAAAATGGAGTAAACCTATATGTTAATCGGAATTCCAAAAGAAATTAAAAATAATGAAAACCGTGTCGCCCTCACACCTGCTGGTGTCCATAGCTTAGTTTCTCGTGGACATCGTGTCCTCATCGAAACAAATGCTGGTCTCGGTTCAGGATTTACTGATGCAGACTATCAAAAGCAAGGAGCTGAGATTGTCGCTACTGCTGACGAAGCTTGGGCAGCTGAGTTAGTCGTGAAAGTAAAGGAACCACTAGCTTCTGAATATGGCTACTTGCGCGACGACCTTCTCCTCTTCACCTACTTGCACATGGCCGCTGCTCCAGAATTAGCAGATGCTATGTTAGCAGCAAAAACAACAGGAATTGCCTACGAAACTGTTCGTGATAATCAAGGACAACTACCTCTCCTCGTTCCTATGAGTGAAGTTGCAGGTCGTATGGCTGTTCAAATCGGAGCTCACTTCCTTACTAAGCAAGCTGGTGGTTCTGGTGTCCTACTTGGTGGTGTACCAGGTGTTCCAAAAGGAAAAGTAACCATCATCGGTGGTGGTGTCGTCGGTACACATGCTGCCCGCATCGCCCTTGGTCTTGGTGCTCAAGTGACTATTTTAGATATCAGTGCGAAACGTCTCTCGGTTCTAGAAGAAGTCTTTGGAAACCAAATTCAAACTCTTATGTCTAATTCATTCAACATCGAAGCAAGTGTGAGAGATGCTGATGTGGTGATTGGAGCCGTTCTCATCCCTGGTGCTAAAGCTCCGAAATTGGTGACAGACGAGATGGTCAAACAAATGCGTCCAGGCTCTGTCATCGTTGACGTTGCTGTTGACCAAGGTGGTGTTATCGAAACAGCTGACCGTGTGACCACGCATGATGAACCCGTCTATGAAAAACACGGTGTACTCCACTATGCTGTTGCCAACATCCCTGGCGCCGTAGCCCGTACTTCTACCATCGCCCTGACCAATGTCACCCTTCCTTACATCGAAGCCTTGGCTGGAAAAGGTTTTAAGAAGGCGATCTCTGAAGATGAAGGCTTACGTGAAGGAGTTACAACTTATCAAGGTTATTTGACCAGTCTTCCAGTTGCCCAAGGGCTAGATAAAGAGCACACTTCGATTGATGAACTTGTCTAAAGACATTAACTAATTAACACAGATACGAGAAAGAGCAGTTCCATTTGAACTGCTCTTCTTTTGCTATTCTGTTTCTTGGTTCTTTTCTTCAATCTTAACTGGAGCTGGTTCATAGGCTCGGATAATTTGAGCGACAACTGGATGGCGAACCACATCCTTAGCTGAAAAATGAACAAAGTCAATTTGGTGAATGTTCTTGAGCTTTTCTTGAGCATCAATCAAACCTGACTTGACGTTACGTGGTAGGTCAATCTGACTGATATCCCCATTGACAATCATCTTAGAATTAAAACCTAAGCGCGTCAAGAACATCTTCATCTGCATGATAGTTGTATTTTGCGCCTCATCCAGAATGACAAAGGCATCATCCAAGGTCCGTCCACGCATGTAGGCAAGGGGCGCAATCTCAATGATTTCACGCTCCATAAGACGAGTCGTTTGGTCTTTGCCGAGAATCTGATACAAGGCATCATAAACAGGTCGAAGGTAAGGATCCACCTTTTCCTTGAGGTCACCTGGAAGAAATCCAAGACTCTCGCCGGCTTCCACTGCTGGACGAGTCAGGATAATTCGCTTGACCTGCCCACGTTTGAGGGCTGTCACTGCCAAGGTCACTGCAAGAAAGGTCTTCCCTGTCCCTGCAGGTCCGATTCCAAAGGTCACATCATGCTGTTTGACACTATCCACATAAAGCTTTTGACCCAGAGTTTTGACACGGATAGGCTTCCCTGTATTATCCTTGATGATTTCTTCTTCGTAAAGGGCGACAAATTTGTCGATTTCATCGTTTTTGACCATGCTAATCGCCGTCACCACATCTGGCGTACCGACAGTCATCCCACGATTCACCAAAACCATCAAGGCTTGGATAACTTGACGGGCTTCTTCACATGCAGCCTCCTCTCCCAAAACCTGGACAATCTCCGTACGAGCATGAATCACAACATCAAGCTCTTCTTCCATCAAACGAAGATGGCGTTCATTGGAACCAAAAAGATGAAATAGGTCATCTGGATGACTCAGTTGAATGTCTATTGAATGTTCCTTCAAATAAAGAACCTCTCTAATCCGTTTATTTCTTTTTATTATAGCAAAGAGAACAATAAAATACTAGCCTCATCTCATTGTCTCTAGTGTTCTAAGTATTCTTGCCAGATAGCGTCAAAATCTCCTAGATTGAAAGAGAAGCTAGCATGTTCCTCCAAAAAGCGACTCACCTCATCAAAATCATCCGTGTGTTTTGGAAAAGTCGACTCTTCAAAAGCGAGGTCTGCCAAGATAGCCTTGGGACTGTTACTTTTAGGATTGCGCTCGGTCATGAGCCAAGTGTAAAATGATTTTCTCAATTCTTTCTCCTATCAAGACTTTTTTGATGAAACTTTTCTGATTCTTGAAAATTACTGGACTTAGCCTCTGACACATAGTGGTTTATAAAATATGTTTTAGCAGCTGTGTAAGCATCACGATTGTGTTCAAATTTTTTCCACAAATCCAGTTTTAATTCCTGATAAGCTTGGGCGATATCTGGATGCTGACAGAGATAATCTCTAAAATAAATCTCGTCATGATCTCCAATCAGTCGCAAATGTAGATGAAAAACTTTTTCGGCAAAGCCCTGCTCTGTGTAGCCTTTGTTTAGCGAAATCCTGCTAGGACTCTCCGACATCACTAGCCAACCATTCTTCACCAATAGATCCCTGACCTTTGCTAAATCCTCTATTTTGCCTACTTCTAATAGAATATCAACGATGTTCTTGGCCCAAATATTAGGGATAGCAGTGCTACCGATATGTTCTATTCTTTTAATGACATTTTCACCCAGTATTTTTTTCAGATTTGCTTTTTCCGATTCATACCAGTCTTTCCACTCTGATTTATGCTCTACCAGAAAAATAGGAAAAAGTTGCCAGAGTTCCTCTAAACTCATTTCTTCAAGTTTCTTTATCATACTTAAAAAGCCTAAATCAACTCTGTCCCAAACTGGTCTTGCTTGATTTTGCCAGCCTTCATCAAGCCACCGAGTGCTTTCTTGAACTGACCTTTAGAAATGCCAAAGGTTGCCTTGATGTCCTCAGGGGATGACTTATCATTCAAGGTCATGAAACCGCCATTGCTTTCCAAGTAAGTCAAAATCATCTGGGCATCATTTTCCAACATTTCAAAAGAACGTGGTTTAAGGGAGAGGTTCAGAGTGCGGTCAACCTCACGGAAACCAATGACACGCGCTTCTAATACTTGTCCTAAACGTGGCTCTGCGTAGCGCTCACTTGGGTGAATGAAACCAAGCATGTTATTCTCTGGTAGGTAAACAAAAGTCCCTGACAGCTTGAGACGATAAACAATGGCTGGCCAGTTTTGATTCTGCATGTTGTTGTAAGCAGGACGAGCCAGACGCTGGAAGTCTTCCTGATAAGCCAAGAGGCCCCAGATTCGGTCTTTTTTGTCCACTTCAAGACGGATGTAGAGCTGGTCCCCCTTCTTAGGCCAGAGTTCCTTGAGCTCAGGGAGGATATCGAGTGACACTACAATCTCCTTGTCAGGTAGACCGGTATCGACAAAGACACCCAGGTCTTTACGAACTTCTGTTACGGTTCCCCAACCAAATTGGTCCTGAGTGGCAGTCACTTCTAAGGTTGTCAGGCGGAGTTTTTGCTTCATATCCGTGTAGGCAAAACCTTTGACCGTATCCCCTACTGTATGTTGACCTTCTTCCTTGGCAAGTGCATAGGTTTGACCATCCTTTTGCACAAAGTAAAAACGGTCATTTTCATCGATGATGAGTCCAACGATAAAACTTGCAAGATTTGTATTCATATTTCCTTCTTTCGAATAAAACTCAGCCAGCAATGCCAACTGAGTTTTTCTGTTTATTTTTAGACTTCCAAAAGTTCTTTTTCTTTGTTGGCAGTCATGTCGTCGATATGTTTCACAGCATCGTCTGTTACTTTTTGAATATCTTTTTCAAGAGTCTTCAATTCATCTTCAGTGATTTCTTTTGCTTTTTCTTGTTTCTTAGCTTCGTCCATAGCATCGCGACGGATATTGCGGACAGCCACTTTAGCATTTTCACCGACCTTCTTCACTTCTTTAGCAAGGTCACGACGAGTTTCCTCTGTAAGAGCCGGGATAACCAAGCGAATCACAGAGCCGTCATTAGCTGGTGTAATACCAAGATCAGAAGCGTTCAAGGCACGTTCAATGTCTTTCAATGAAGACTTGTCGAATGGTGTTACCAACAAAACACGAGCTTCTGGAATGGTGATAGAAGCGATTTGGTTAAGAGGAGTTTCTACTCCATAATATTCTACATGTACACGGTCCAGCAAGCTTGCGTTGGCACGGCCGGCACGGATACCTCCAAATTCACGAGCAAGTGAATGGTGGGACTGGGTCATTCTCTCTTTAGCTTTTTCAATAATTGCGTTAGCCATAATCTTTCTTATTCCTTTTCTTCGATATTATTTGAAACTGTTGTTCCGATATTTTCACCAAATACGACACGTTTGATGTTGCCTGGTTGGTTCATATTGAAGACAACCAAGTCAATGTCGTTGTCCATTGAGAGGGTTGAAGCTGTTGAGTCCATGATACGAAGACCTTTGTTGATAACATCACGGTGAGTCAATTCTTCAAACTTAACGGCAGTCTTGTCTTTCTTAGGATCGGCATTGTAAACACCGTCGACACCATTTTTAGCCATAAGGATGGCATCTGCTTCGATTTCAGCTGCACGAAGCGCCGCTGTTGTATCTGTTGAGAAGTAAGGTGAACCAATTCCGGCACCAAAGATAACGATACGGCCTTTTTCAAGATGACGAAGGGCACGTCCACGTACGTAAGGCTCAGCCACTTGTTGCATAGAAATAGCTGTCTGCACACGCGTATCTACGCCAACTTGTTGCAATGAATCTGCCATTACAAGAGCATTCATAACAGTCCCAAGCATTCCAGTGTAATCAGCCTGAACGCGGTCCATACCTGCCTCAGCAGCAGGTTCACCACGCCAGAGATTTCCTCCACCAATTACAAGGGCAATTTCGATCCCTAGACTATGAACTTCTTGAATCTCTTTTGCAATTTTTTGAACTGTTTGGATATCAATCCCTACGCCACGTTCACCAGCAAGGGCCTCACCTGATAACTTGATTAAAATACGTTTATACTTGGGGTTCGCCATTTTTACTCTCCTTTTTTTATCCTACCTATTTTATCACAATTTCTTAGATTTTTATAGTACCATGAGCAATTCTTTCAAAAAAATTAGACCGTTAAAAATTCCTCTAAGTCAGAAAGAGCGCGCTCTGCAATTTTTTCATAACGAGCCTTCTTATCACGGATACGCTCGCCTTCCAACTCCTTGATAATCCCAAAATTGACGTTCATTGGTTGGAAATGTTTGCTGTCAGCATGGGTGATGTAATGAGCTAGACTTCCGATAGCTGTTGTTTCTGGGAAAATAGTCTCACTTTCTCCCTTGAAGAGTCGAGCCGCGTTAATACCTGCCACTAATCCTGACGCTGCTGACTCAACATAGCCTTCCACACCCGTCATCTGACCAGCAAAGAAGAGATTTGGTTGTTTCTTAGAACGATAGGTTTGCTCAAGAAGATTTGGTGAATCCATGTAAGAATTACGGTGCATGACCCCATAACGGACAAACTCAGCATTTTCAAGACCAGGAATCATTTGGAAAACACGCTTTTGCTCTCCCCATTTGAGATGGGTCTGGAATCCAACGATATTGTAGAGACTACCTGCCGTATTATCCTGACGGAGCTGGACAACCGCATACGGAGTCTTAAACTCCCCATCACGCGGACCTGTGTAGTCGTCTGGGTACTCCAGACCAACTGGCTTCATAGGACCGTAGAGCATGGTTTTAATACCACGTTTTGCCATGACTTCGATAGGCATACAGCCTTCAAAGTACTTTTCTTTTTCAAAAGAATTCAATGGAGCTTCCTCGGCATTGACCAAGGCTTCATGGAAATCCATAAACTCTTGTTTGGTCATGGGAGCGTTGAGATAGGCCGCTTCTCCCTTATCATAACGAGACTTGAGATAGACCTTGCTCATATCAATAGTATTGACATCTATGATAGGCGCTGCCGCATCGTAGAAATAGAAGCCATCGCCATCATTAAGGGCATGAATCTTTTTGGCCAAGGCATCACTAGTCAAAGGGCCAGTAGCTACAACTGTAATAACATCTGTCGGTAATTCTGTAATTTCATCACGCACCACCTCAATTAAGGGGTGGTTGGCAACTTTCTCAGTCACCATCTGGGAGAAACCATCTCGGTCCACCGCAAGGGCACCACCAGCAGGAACACGGGTTGCTTCGGCAGATTCCAAGATGACAGAACCCAAGCGACGCATTTCTTCCTTGAGGAGCCCAACAGCATTTGTCAAAGCATCCCCGCGCAAGGAATTGGAACAAACTAACTCAGCAAAATTGTCTGTTTTGTGCTGAGGTGTTGACTTGACACCACGCATTTCATAGAGTTTAACTGGAATACCACGTTCTGCGATTTGGTAAGCTGCTTCAGAACCTGCCAAACCTGCTCCGATAACATTGATATAAGATTGAGACACGACACTAATACCTCTTTGGGTGGAAACTAAGTCCAAATAAAATCAAGCTACTAGACTATTTGACACCCACAAATCTTTCTAATTTTTCTTCTACTAGTATAACAAAAAAAGGGAAGAAGGCAAACTTCCCTGTTTAGTCATTTTCTTGATTTTCTTCCCAGTCGTGGTAGGCAGCGTAGAGCTGGCTTTTATTCCACTGGTAGAGTTTCGCAACTTCCTTAATGGCTTGATTTTTCTTAATTCCTTGCTGGATACGAGCTTGGATTTCTAAGAACAAGTCCTCCTCGTCCTTGTCTTCCACATCTTGACTGGCACCTTCGACGATGAGAAGGCATTCGCCCTTGAGTGGCGTTTCAGCAATACTTTCTACTAGCTCTGAAATCTTTCCACGTTGGTATTCTTCATAGATTTTGGTCAATTCTCTAACCAAGACGACCGAACGGTCACCGTAGACTTCTAGCATATTTTCCAACGTATCTGCCACACGATGAGGAGATTCATAGAAAATTTGAGTTTCAGGATAGTCTTTTTTCAAGTCGAAAAATTGCTTTTGCTGGCCTGATTTTCTCGGTAAGAAACCGTAAAAGATATGTGGCTGTGGTGCTAAACCGCTGGCAATCAAGGCAGAAATCCCTGCAGAAGCACCTGGAACGGTAACAACTGCGATTTCTTCCTCAATAGCTGCCTTGACCAAATCATGACCAGGGTCCGAGATACTAGGCAGACCCGCATCGGATACCTGAGCAATACTTTGCCCTGCTTTCAAGAAACCAATCAAATCAGGAATTTTTTCCTTGGCATTGTGCTCATGAAAACTAATCTGCTTGGTCGAAATGTCAAAATGCTTGAGCAAAAGTCCTGTATTGCGCGTGTCCTCAGCTGCAATCCAGTCCGCTTCTTTCAAGGTCTGAATGGCACGAAAGGTCATGTCATCTAGATTGCCAATCGGTGTTGCTACTAGGTAAAGCTTGCCATAGGGAGATTGTCCCTTAAAACTTTTTTGAATCTGCATGCCTACTCCCTGTATAACAACTCGTCACAGAACATACATTCCTCGTCCTGCTCTCGGCGTTGTCCATAAAAATCATTACATACGTGAAAACCGTCTTTATAGATTCGACGGACACTTTCGCGAACATGCTTGGCCTTGATGGGAGCATCTGCTTCCACCTCACCCAAGCGTTCGCGCAACTTACTATTTTCCAATCGAAGAGCTGTATTTTCCTCTACCAAGCTTTTGAGATTTTTCTTGATGGCTTCCACATCGGCTAAGGTCACCAGTAACTGTTGGGAAAAATCGTCTAGCGCATCAAATAATTCTTTTTTGTCCATAAACCAGCCCTTTCCTTTCTTTATCGTTTATTTTTGAGTTTACATTTCTTTCAAGACCAGATATTCCATGGCATTTTGAAAGCTGACATTAGCTTGCCACATTTTTCTAGCTTCTAGTAAGTCTTGTAGAATCTGTCGAATCCTTGCTTGCAAGAGGTTCTGTCCACAGAGCACTTCGAGGATTCGCAAGACCTGATCTTGTTTTTCCTTGTCATCTGCCAAGCTGGCTAATTTAGCAACCTGAAGATAACTCTCTTTTTTCTTGGCTAATAACCAGGTCAGCAGGCGTTCGCTCTCATCCACCAAGGTCCAAAAACTTGCCTGATTAGCCAACTTTTCCGCTTCAGCTCGCGATTGACTAAACTGGGCTAAAAGAGTTGCTTTTTTCTTGACCAGACCTGCTTGTTCTAATTGATGGATAAGTTTTTCTTCTTGCTTTTTAAAGTGAAAAATTTGCGTCCGACTTCGGATTGTAGGTAAGATCTTTTCCTCATCGCTGGTCAAGAAGAAAATGTAAACCTCACTCTGGGGTTCTTCAATGACCTTGAGCAGAGAATTGGTTGCATTAGGATGCATTTTCTCAGCTTGATCGATAATAAAGACCTGTTGTTGGCTTTCAATCCCTGCTTGAGAAAACTGGCCCACCAATTCTCGAATCCGTTCTGTCTTGATGACCTGATTAACTGGCTTAATCAAGGTGACATCAGGAAATTCTCCCTGTTCAATCAGCTTACAATTTCGACATTTCTCACATGGCAACACACCTACCTTATCCGTACAAAAGAGGCTCTTAGCCAAAAACTGCGCCATTTCCAAGCTTCCAAAGAAACCTGAAAAGAGGTAGGCATGATTGAGCTGGTCTTGTTCTAGGATACGGACAAAGCGGTCAAACTGATCTGGTTGCCAAGACTTTAGTTGATCTTGTTTCATTTGGCCAAGCCCATTCTGTCAAACAAGACAGCCTTGGTAGTTTCCACAACTTGCTCCAAAGGAAGACTCGCATCAATCTTGACAATGCGACTTCCTTCTTTGTCCAGAAGAGAAAGGTAACCTTGACGGACTTTTTTATGCAAGTCCAACCCTTCCAAGTCCAAACGATTGACCTCACGATTGCTATTAGCAGCAATGCGAGCCAGTCCTTCTTCCACCTCGATGTCAAAATAGAGTGTCAAATCAGGTTTAAGGCCATCTGTAGCAAAGTGATTGAGCCAGTCAATGGCGTCAATATCCAAGCCACGACCAAATCCCTGATAGGCAAGAGAACTATCGATGAAGCGATCCATAATGACCAACTTGCCAGCTTCAAGTGCTGGAAGAACTTTTTCCACCAAGTGTTGTCTGCGACTAGCAATATAAAGAAGCAACTCTGTCTTCGCATCCATCTGAGTATGACTTGGGTCCAAAATCACTTCCCGAATCTTCTCTCCAATCAAGACTCCGCCAGGTTCACGGGTCGTCAGCACCTCTACCCCTTTTTCCTCTAAAATTGGGAGCAGAGCCTCTAAAACACTGGTCTTTCCTGCTCCCTCTGGTCCCTCAAGAGAGACTAAAAATCCTTTTGACATGTCTAACTCATTTCTTTTTTACTACTTCTATTCTATCAAAAAAATAGGAGTTTGTGACAATCTTTTTGTCTTCTCATTTCATACTCAATGAAAATCAAAGAGCAAACTAGGAAGCTAGCCGCAGGTTGCTCAAAACACTGTTTTGAGGTTGCAGATGGAAGCTGGCGCAGTTTGAAGAGATTTTCGAAGAGTATCAACCACCATAAAAGAGGCAGACAAAGCCACCTCTTATTTACCTAGTTCTTGTGTTCGTTTGTAAGATTGATGAACTGCGTCCATCACTGTTCCTCTAAAGGCATGTTCCTCCAGACTTGCTACACCAGCGATAGTCGAACCTCCTGGGCTGCAAACTTGGTCTTTCAAAACTCCAGGATGTTGCTGGCTTTCGAGAACCATTTGTCCAGCGCCGACTACTGTTTGGGCTGCCATTTTCAAAGCCATTTCTCGGGGCAATCCTGTCTGTACACCCGCATCTGCTAAAGCCTCAATAAAAAGGTAGACAAAGGCTGGTCCACAACCTGCAAGACCTGTCGCAGCATCAATTAAGCCATCCCCAAGTTCAACCAAGAGGCCAGCCTTGGCTAAAAGCTGACAAAAGAGTTCCCTATCCTCAGCACGACAATTTGCTGACATGGCATAACTAATCACCCCTTGACCGATAGCCACTGGAGTATTGGGCATGATGCGAATGATACGATGTTGACTTGGCAGAAGACTCGCTAGTTTTTCTAAAGTCAATCCAGCTGCCATGGAAATCAAAAGAAAACTTTCTCTCTTTTCAAGGATGGTCTGATATTGAGAAAGCAAGTCTGAGAACTGAGCAGGCTTAACTCCTAGAAAAATCACATCTGCTTCTGCGAAGATTTCGTCATTGCTGGAAGTCTGACCGCCGAAGTTGGCAATGAAAGCATCTACTTTTGCTTGACTACGATTGGCAAGGAGAATCTGAGCCCCCGTCTTGGCCTGCAAGACAGCCTTGGCCAAGCTAGAACCCATATTCCCCAAACCGATAAATCCAATCTTCATCTCTTACTCCCTTATCTGTCCATTACCCGTAACCACATACTTGTAGCTGGTTAATTCCTTCAAGCCCATTGGACCACGCGCGTGCAGTTTCTGAGTAGAAATCCCCATTTCACAACCAAGACCAAACTGGCCTCCGTCTGTGAAACGAGTCGAGGCATTGACATAAACCGCTGCGGAATCTACTTGATCTGTAAAGTAAGTTGCAGCTTCAGTATTTTCCGTCACAATGGCATCCGAATGATGGGTACTGTGGGCTTCAATATGCGCAACCGCTTCTTCTAAACTACTCACAACCTTAACCGCTAGGACATAGTCTAAAAACTCAGTGTCAAAGTCTTGGGCCTCAGCTGCTCGACCTGAAAGAAACTGACTTGCTTGGCTATCTAGACGGAATTGAATCGGTTCCAGTCCAGCTTCTTTCCGACTTGTAACCAGAACTTGCTCCAAGCGAGGAAGGAAATCCGCTGCCTTGTCTTCATGAACCAGTAAAACTTCCATAGCATTGCAGACAGAAGGACGACTGGTTTTAGCATTGTTGATAATGGCTAGAGCCTTGTCTTCATCGGCATCCTTATCCACATAGACATGGACAATCCCAGTTCCTGTCTCAATAACAGGCACGATAGCATTTTCAACCACCGCATTGATCAAACCAGCTCCTCCACGAGGGATGAGAAGATCTAGATAACCCTTGGCCTTCATCATGGCATAGCTGCTTTCACGGCTAGTATCTTCTACTAGTTGAATCACCTCTGGATGAATGGTCGTTGTCTCCAAGCCCCTCTTCAAGGCTGTGACAATAGCATGAGCTGTTTGGTAGGCGTCCTTACCACTACGAAGAACGACCGCATTGCCACTCTTGAGAGCCAAAGCCGCCGCGTCAGACGTCACATTTGGACGACTTTCGTAGATAATACCAATAACCCCCATGGCCACACGCTTCTTAGTAATAACCAAACCATTATCAAGATGATTGGTTTCTAAGACTTCACCAATGGGATCTGGTAAAGCAACCACTTCACGAATCCCAGTTGCCATCGCCTCTATACGTCCTTCATCCAAATAAAGACGGTCTAGCATAACATCTGAGATTTTCCCCTTGGCTGCTTCCATATCAAGGGCATTGGCCGCTAGAATCTCCTCAGTAGCTGCCAATAAATGATCAGCCATGGCTAGCAAGGCTTGGTTTTTCACTGCTTCACTAGCAGTATTGATTGATTTCTTAACAGCCTGTACCTGTTCGAATTGTTCTTGTGTACTTACCATCGTTCACCTCTAAAATTCTGTAAAGAGCAGCTGGATTTCAGGAGTGATGGAAATCCAGTCATCACGGTGAATCAAGACTCCCTTAGCTTTTTGGGAACGAAGCATGTCTTCTAGGGCTGAGACACCAAATTGGACACGTCCCTTTCCAAGAGATTGACCCGTTTCTTTATCTGCTACTGTGACAATATCGTGGTAAGAGAAGTTTCCTTCCACTTCTACCACACCCGATAAAAGGAGACTTTTCCCGTTTTTTGAAAGTGCCTCTGTAGCTCCACCATCTACCCAAATCGTTCCCTGACTTTGAGCATAGAAGGCTAGCCATTGTTTCTGGGTACGAAGTCCCTTCTCTTGCGCAACAAAGAAAGAACCATCCTTTGTCTCCTCCGCTGCCTCAATCAGGGCATCTGATTTCATGGACGAGCAGATATAGACTGGCACCCCTGACTCCGTCGCGATCGTAGCCGCCTTGATCTTCGTCAACATCCCACCTGTACCATTAGACGAACCTGCTCCACCAGCCATATCAATAATCTCACGATTGATAGTCTCGATTTTCTCAAGACGTTTAGCTCTTGGATCTGAGTTGGGATTTCCAGTATAGAGACCGTCCACATCCGTCAATAGAACCAAAAGGTCTGCTTGAACCATAGCCGCTACCTGAGCACTCAGAGTATCATTGTCCCCAACCTTGAGCTCATCAATAACAACACTGTCATTCTCATTGATGATGGGAATTGCACCACGATGAAGCAATACAGACAAGGCCTGGTGAGCATTCTTATAGCGACGTTTATCTACAAAATCATCCTGTGTCAGCAAGATTTGCGCAGAGACGATTTGGCGCATGAGGAGGTTGGTTGTGTATTCCTCCAACAAAAGTCCTTGACCAACTGCTGCCGAAGCTTGCTTATCTGCAATCTTGGTCGGACGTTTTTTAAAACCCAAAGCTCCAAATCCAGCGGCTACTGCCCCAGATGACACTAAAATCAACTCATGTCCAGCCTCATGCAGCATAGCCAATTGCTGGGTAATTGCCTTTACTTTACTTCTTGATAAACTCCCGTCTTCATTTGTCAAGGAGGAAGTTCCTACCTTAAAGACGATTCGTTTGTACTTCATAGTCTCACTCCGATTCTTCATATTTATCCATTATAACATGAATGCTTTAAAATAGAAAAGACTTGAAATAAAAAAGGTTGAGACAGCCATCCCAACTCTTTTATCTACTCTCATTTTTACGCAATCTTTCCAGCGTTTCCTTAAAAATATCTGGAATATCTGCTGTGAACTCCATGGTTTCGCCTGTTCTCGGATGGGTAAAACCTAGAGTTTTAGCATGGAGAAATTGTCCATGTCCTTTCAAGGTCTTGCGTGGACCATAGACCTCATCCCCAGCGACTGGATGGCCAATATAAGCCATATGAACACGGATTTGGTGGGTACGTCCTGTTTCCAGTTGCAACTCCACTAAGCTATAATCTCCAAAGCGTTCCAAGACGTGAAAACGGGTTACTGCAGGCTTTCCTTTAGCAGTCACAGATTGTTTCTTACGGTCTTTTTCACTCCGACCAATCGGTGCTTCAATCACACCACGATCATTGGGAAGATTTCCATGAACAATCGCCCAATATTTGCGTAGAGACTTCTTATCCTTGAGTTCTTGAGCGAGTGCTAAGTGGGCCTCATCATTCTTAGCAATCATAAGGAGACCAGACGTGTCCTTGTCAATGCGATGAACGATACCCGGTCGGAGAACCCCATTGATACCTGACAAGTCTTTGATATGGTACATGAGGGCATTGACCAAGGTTCCGCTAGTATGACCGGCACTCGGATGGACCACCATCCCTTGAGGTTTGTTGACGACAGCTACATCCTCATCTTGGTAGATGATTTCGAGTGGCAGATTCTCAGCCACATACTCTAAAACCTCTGGTTCTGGCACATGGTAGGTGACGATATCCCCCTCTTGGACAGTGTATTTGGCTTTCTTTACTTGCCCATTCACCAAGACTTGTCCAGCCTTGATTTGTTCATTCGCGAGACTGCGTGACAATTCTGTCAGATCCGACAGAGCCTTGTCTAGACGTTGCCCACCAGTTTCAATTTTTATTTCCATTTACTTCCTCTTTAAGCATTGCAATCAATAGAACAATCACACCAACTGTCAAATAGCTGTCAGCAACATTGAAAATCGCAAAGTTGATAAAGTCTAGGTGAAACATATCCACCACAAAACCTTGACTCATTCTGTCGATAAAGTTGCCCAGACCTCCCGCGATTATCAAAGTCAGTCCAAAAACCAACCAGAGAGAATCCTCCATGTGTTTATGTAAATACCAAATGGCACCTACCATGACGACCAGTGTAATGACAGCAAATAACCACTGCTGATCTTGCAGCATGGAGAAGGCTGCCCCTCTATTTTGCAGGTAGGTCAAGCTAACGAGATTGGGGATCCACGAACGCACTTCACCCAGTGGAATCTGCTGGACAACATAGGCTTTAACCCATTGATCCAACCCAATCAAAAGCAGTATAATGACTGCTACTATTCCTCTTTTTTTCATGATTTCCTCTTTTGATCAAAATATTCTTGCATGACTTCTACGAAGAGTGTCCCAGCTTGACTAAGCTCCACTTCCTCACGTTTGACATAGACCATGCGGTTATCTAGATTGTCCTTGAGACGAATGACTGTGATTCCATTGACACTGTCACTATCTAAAAATCCTGAACCTGTCGCATAGGCATCCGTCCGCTCCAAAATACCATTCAAAGTAGCACGGTCGGTCACATTGAACATCTGGGAGCTCGCGCTGGTGTCGACAAAGTTCTCTGAATAATAAAGATACTCATCTTTTTCCTGAGTAAAACGAACTGTTGGTAAATCCGCTAAATCCTCCATGACCAATTCCTCTTTCTGTGCTAAAGGATGCCCTTCACGAAGATAAATGTGAGTCTGGAAAGGAATTAGTTCAATAACTTCTAAACCAAGCTTTTCAACCCGTTGCATGATACCCTTTTTATTTTGGTTGTTGAGGTAGATAATCCCAATCTCACTATGTCCTTGGGCCACTTCGTCTAAAATTTGAACTGTGGTAGACTCAAAAATACGAAAGTTCTTGTAGTCAGGATAACGCTCTGAAAAAGCCGTAATGGTTGGTGGCAAGAAGTCATAGTGCTGACTGGCGATGGAAAATTCATCCTTTTCTTCCTCAGGATTGGCATATTGATTTTGAAAAACATCAAAGTCTTTGACCAATTCTTGCGCTTTCTCATAAAATTCCATTCCACGACGAGTCAAAAATGTTCCCGAACTCGTCCGACGGAAAATTTTAAAGCCTAACTCTTTTTCCAAATCGCGCACAGAAATAGACAGACTTGGCTGACTAACATACATCTTTTCTGCAGCTTCACGGAAAGTACCACTATTGGCAATGGCCACAACATAGCGTAATTGTTGAATGTTCATCTTTTACCCCCAACTTCTCTATCTGTTCATTATACCATATTTTAGAAATTTTCCACTTAGGAAAAATAATGTCGCTCACAAAATTCATCTACACTAGTAACAAAGAATTATGGGTATCAAAACAAAAAAATAGGCTCTCCGAAAACTCGGAAAGCCTGATTTTATGCTAGTTCTAGCTTCCTCGCCTTTTCACTTTAAGGCTCGGGATAAAAAGGTTCACTGGACCTTTTTATTTTGCGATTGGGTAAACAGAAACTTGTTTCTTATCGCGACCTTTACGTTCAAAGCGTACTACGCCTTCAACTTTAGCGAACAAAGTATCGTCTCCACCACGTCCAACGTTTACACCTGGATAGATGTGCGTACCACGTTGACGGTAAAGGATTGATCCACCTGTTACAGTTTGTCCGTCAGCTGCTTTAGCTCCAAGACGTTTCGCTTGTGAATCACGTCCGTTTGATGTAGAACCTCCACCTTTTTTGTGGGCGAAAAGTTGCAAGTTGTTAAGAGTCATTTTTAACATAATGTTTTCCTCCGTGTTAGTTTTCTGTGATAACTCTGGTTTGGACGAACTCAGAAGAGTTCTCCGATAAGTTTGCCATACCTAAGAAAAATGATTCGAAGAATAACTGGGTCATTTCTCTCTGGTGCGAAGGAAGATCCGCTGGTATTTCAACCTTTAGATAGCCACCTTCATCTTCGTTTAATTCTAAGATTGGTTCATAGCCTGCAAATTTCTCAATGGAATTGACAAAGTTAATGGCAAGCGTAGAAACCGATGCACACACGACATCTAAGCCGTATTCGCCACTTTCGGCGTGTCCAGTAATTTCCGCACTCCTCAGCTCGCCATCTTCGGCTCTCTCAAAGACTGCTTGTATCATGTGTTCTCCTTAAAATTAAGCGTTGATCGCGTTGATGACAACTTTTGTATATGGTTGACGGTGACCTTGTTTACGGTGGCTACCTTTTTTAGGTTTGTACTTGTAAGTAACAACTTTCTTTTGTTTTCCTTGTTTTTCAACAGTTCCAACTACAGTAGCTCCAGCAACAAGTGGAGTTCCGACAACAGTGTTTTCACCACCAACAAGAACAACTTCGTTAAAAGTAACTTCTTGACCAGCTTCAACGTTCAATTTTTCAACGTAAACTGCTTGACCAACTTCAACTTTAACTTGTTTTCCGCCAGTTTTGATAATTGCGTATGTGCTCATTATGCACCTCCTATGATTTTTAGGGTTTCCCCGTATTTTTGTGAAGACTCGCCTTGCATCGTGGGACGAACCACTTAAACTTGGATAACCAAGCGACGATGATCGTGCGGTTGCACAGGACTGTGCATAGTCAACTCTTCAAGTATAGCATATCTTCTTTTTTCTTACAAGTAAAATCAATTAAAATTAAGCTTTTTCTTTCCCTTTTTTTCTCCAAGAAGCAAAAAGCATACTGATGTAAAAGATGCTCATCATCAGGGGAACACCTAGAATTGTCTTCTCCTGATAATAAATAGTCAAATAGGCTGAAAAAACAACTCCGAAGACAAAACTGCTAAGTAAGCTAACAAAAATCAATCCCTCTCGTAGGAAAGGCGTATGCTTGGTCCGAAAATAATCTCCAAAAGCTAACATGGTTCGTTTGATATTCCCGGTCATAAAAGCATTATTATAGGCAATACCTGACACTTCTCCAAAGGCAGTTGTCACCAGTCCCATACAGAAGGCCAAAGGCGGTACAAGATAGATATTATCAACCGTTTGCGGCACAAAGCCAATAATTAGGGACAGGACTGCAAGCGGAAGCAAGGATAAAATCGGCTTTTTAACAATTCGTAGTTTTTCCTTATACAATGTCAGAAAAAAGACACCCATCATAAAGGAAAACAAGGTCATTACTTTAGCACTAGCATCTGAAACATTCTGCTGAATGAGTCCTACAGAAAGAAAAACCACATTCCCAGTTTGTCCAGCCACAAGGGTATTCCCTCGCACGATAAAGGTATAGGCATCTACATATCCTGCGCAAAAAGTCAAAAAAAGCGCTAGTCTCTTAGACTGACGTGATATTTTTCTTATTGGTAATAATCTCATTTTCTCCCCCTTCTCATTTCATCTACTTATCTAAATATTGTACCACTTTCTCCAAGAAATGCGTAGTCCATTTGAAAATTTTTACCATCTGTTGGATAGTCCTTCTTTTGTATGTTATAATGAAGGAAGGAATTGAAGTCGGAAAAGGAGTATTTATGCTTAAATTAGGTGTCATCGGAACAGGGGCTATCAGCCATCACTTCATAGAAGCAGCCCACGCCAGTGGTGAATACCAGCTAGTCGCAGTCTATTCTAGAAAGTTAGAAACTGCAGCAACCTTTGCTTCTCGCTATCAAGATATCCAACTCTTTGATCAATTAGAAGACTTCTTTAAGTCTTCCTTTGATATAGTCTATATCGCTAGTCCAAACTCCTTGCATTTTGTTCAAGCCAAGGCTGCCTTGTCTTTTGGTAAGCATGTCATTCTTGAAAAGCCAGCTGTCACTCAGCCACATGAATGGCTAGATTTGGTTCAAACGGCTAAGGAAAATCACTGTTTTATCTTCGAAGCAGCTCGTAATTACCACGAGGAAGCTTTTACCACTATCAAAAACTTTTTAGCAGACAAGCAAGTGCTGGGAGCAGATTTCAACTATGCCAAGTATTCTTCCAAGATGCCTGACTTGTTGGCGGGACAGACGCCCAATGTCTTTTCAGACCGTTTTGCTGGCGGAGCTCTTATGGATTTGGGGATTTATCCTCTCTACGTTGCCGTTCGCCTCTTTGGAAAGGCTCAGGATGCGACCTATCAGGCTCAACAGCTTGAAAATAGCATTGACCTAAATGGCGACGGTATCCTCTTCTACCCTGACTTTCAAGTTCATATCAAGGCTGGGAAAAACATCACTTCCAATCTTCCTTGCGAGATTTACACAGCAGATGGAACCTTGACCCTCAACACGATTGAACATGTCCGCTCAGCTATTTTTACAGACCACCAAGGAAATCAAGTCCAGCTCCCTATCCAACAAGCTCCTCATACCATGACTGAGGAAGCCACTTCATTTGCACACATGATCCAGCAACCAGACCAGACACTTTACCAGAACTGGCTGGATGATGCAGGTTCTGTTCATGACCTATTACATACCATGCGCCAGACTGCTGGCATTAGATTTGAGGCAGAAAAATGAAAACCAAACTACCTACTGAATGGCAAGAACTAAGTGACCGACTCGGTTTCCAAGAATTCACCCCCATTCAAACTCAACTATTTGAGCCCATTCTCGATGGAGAAAACCTTCTGGGAGTGAGCCCAACAGGAACTGGTAAGACCCTAGCTTACCTCCTACCAAGTCTGCTCAGACTACAAAAGAAAAAAGCCCAACAACTCTTGATTCTAGCACCAAATACAGAACTTGCTGGACAGATTTTTGATGTATGTAAAACGTGGGCAGAAGCTATCGGCTTGACTGCTCAGCTCTTCTTATCAGGTTCGAGTCAGAAACGCCAGATTGAACGTCTTAAAAAAGGACCAGAAATTCTCATTGGAACTCCTGGCCGTATCTTTGAACTCATCAAATTGAAAAAAATCAAGATGATGAATGTGGAAACCATCATTTTGGATGAATTTGACCAATTGCTCGATGATTCTCAGATACACTTTGTCGAGAAAATCACTCACTACGCACCTCGTGATCATCAACTCATCTATATGAGTGCGACGACCAAGTTTGACCAAGAAAAGGTTGCTCAAAACACGCGCACCATTGATCTTTCTGACCAAAAGTTAGACAACATTCAACACTTCTACATGCAGGTAGACCAACGTCACCGAGTGGATATGCTACGAAAGCTAGCTCATGTAGAGGATTTTCGTGGTCTGATCTTCTTTAACAGCCTATCAGACCTTGGAAACGCAGAGGAAAAACTACAGTATCGGGATATCTTGGCTGTTTCCCTCGCTAGCGATGTCAATGTCAAGTTTAGAAAAGTTATCTTGGAAAAGTTTAAGAACAAGCAACTAACTCTTCTTCTTGCAACTGACCTTCTGGCTCGCGGAATTGATATCGATAGCCTCGAATGTGTCGTAAACTTTGATATTCCTAGAGACATCGAAACTTACACTCACCGCGCTGGTCGTACAGGTCGCATGGGCAAAGAGGGCTATGTGATCACTCTCGTAACCCATCCAGAAGAACTTAAAAAACTCAAGAAGTTCGCAAATGTACGTGAAATTGTCCTAAAAAACCAAGAACTCTATATCAAATAAGGTTGGCTCTCGCTAACCTTTTTCTTGTCCCCAAGTAATTTCTAGTTGATAGCCAGCAAAGGGATGTCCCTCTTGGTTTTGTAGTTGATAGGCTAGCTCAATCTTTTGCCCATCTAGTTTGTAGTGACTCGTTTGAATGATAAACTCCTGCATCCCCATTGGAGTAGGAATATAGGCCAAGCTATCGCTATCCTTTAGAAAACGCATGATGGTCTTGGGATTGGAGAAACGTGTCATTACCAGTTCTTGACCATGAAACTTGAGTACCACTTTTTCCTTTTCCTCATTATAAAAGAGTAAATAGCTATAATCTCCTTTTTCACGCACTTCCACGTCATAGAGTTGGTCAATCACTTCCAACTGTTCATCAAACTGAATCGTATTTCGCATCCGAATCTTCACATCATGTCCTCTTTCTTGTCTCTTGTCCTACTATTTTACCAAAAAGAACAGGATTTTGCTATAATGGTCATATGAACGAAAAAGTATTCCGTGACCCAGTTCACAACTATATCCATGTAAACAATCAGGTCATTTATGACTTGATCAATACAAAAGAATTTCAACGCTTGCGCCGTATCAAGCAACTAGGAACTTCCAGTTATACCTTCCACGGTGGGGAGCACAGCCGCTTTTCTCACTGTTTGGGGGTCTATGAGATTGCACGACGCATCACGGAGATTTTTGAAGAAAAATATCCTGAAGAATGGGACCCTGCTGAGTCTCTCTTGACCATGACCGCTGCTCTCCTACATGACCTTGGGCATGGTGCCTACTCCCATACTTTTGAACATCTCTTTGATACAGATCATGAGGTCATTACTCAGGAAATCATCCAAAGCCCTGAAACAGAGATTCACCAAGTTCTGCTACAAGTGGCGCCTGATTTCCCAAAAAAGGTGGCTAGTGTCATAGATCATACCTATCCTAACAAGCAGGTAGTGCAACTCATTTCTAGCCAGATTGATGCGGACCGAATGGACTATCTCTTGCGTGACTCTTATTTTACAGGAGCATCCTATGGAGAATTTGACCTGACTCGGATCTTGCGTGTCATTCGTCCTATAGAGAATGGTATCGCCTTTCAGCGCAATGGCATGCATGCCATCGAAGATTACGTCCTCAGTCGCTACCAGATGTATATGCAGGTTTATTTCCACCCAGCAACACGCGCCATGGAAGTTCTCCTACAAAATCTCCTCAAACATGCCAAGGAACTCTACCCTGAGGACAAGGACTTCTTTGCACGCACTTCTCCACACCTCCTTCCTTTCTTTGAAAAAAATGTGACCTTGTCTGACTATCTGGCTCTTGATGATGGCGTGATGAATACCTACTTCCAGCTCTGGATGACCAGTCCTGACAAGATACTAGCCGACTTGTCGCAACGCTTTGTCAACCGCAAGGTCTTTAAATCCATTACCTTTTCTCAAGAAGACCAAGACCAGCTCGCCAGCATGAGAAAATTGGTTGAGGACATCGGCTTTGATCCCGACTACTACACTGCCATTCATAAGAACTTCGACCTCCCTTATGATATCTATCGTCCCGAATCTGAAAACCCGCGGACACAGATTGAGATTTTACAGAAAAATGGAGAACTGGCAGAACTCTCTAGCCTGTCTCCTATCGTCCGATCCCTTGCTGGCAGCCGCCACGGAGACAATCGTTTCTATTTCCCAAAAGAAATGCTAGATGAAAATAGCATCTTCGCAAGTATCACCCAGCAATTTTTACACTTGATTGAGAACGATCATTTTACCCCAAATAAGAACTAATAGAGGAAATATATGAGTATTAAACTAATTGCCGTCGATATCGATGGTACCCTTGTCAACAGTAAAAAGGAAATCACTCCTGAAGTCTTTTCTGCCATCCAAGACGCCAAACAAGCCGGTGTCAAAGTCGTGATTGCAACGGGCCGTCCCATCGCAGGTGTTGCCAAACTTCTGGACGACTTGCAGTTGAGAGACGAAGGTGATTATGTGGTAACCTTCAACGGTGCCCTTGTTCAAGAAACTGCTACTGGCCAGGAGATTATCAGCGAATCCTTGACCTATGAGGATTATCTGGATATGGAATTTCTCAGTCGCAAGCTCGGTGTCCACATGCATGCTATTACTAAGGACGGTATCTACACAGCCAATCGCAATATCGGAAAATACACAGTGCACGAATCAACCCTCGTCAGCATGCCTATCTTCTACCGTACACCTGAAGAAATGGCTGACAAGGAGATCGTCAAGTGTATGTTTATTGATGAACCAGAAATTCTCGATGCTGCGATTGAAAAGATTCCAGCAGAATTTTACGAATGCTACTCTATCAACAAATCTGCTCCTTTCTACCTCGAACTCCTTAAAAAGAATGTAGATAAAGGTTCAGCCATCACTCACCTAGCCGAAAAACTAGGATTGACCAAAGATGAAACCATGGCGATCGGTGACGAAGAAAATGACCGTGCTATGCTGGAAGTCGTTGGTAACCCCGTTGTCATGGAAAATGGAAATCCAGAACTCAAAAAAATCGCCAAATACATCACCAAAACAAACGACGAATCCGGCGTTGCCCATGCCATCCGTACGTGGGTATTGTAGCAAAAGATAAGAATAGACGAAAACCGCTCAACTGAGCGGTTTTTGTATGAATATATCACAATGAAAGTAAATCAATAAATTGAATCTAGTTGTACAGTTACTTAAATCTTGAGAGTACAAAAACAAGATGAAACGCTGACAGCTTGATTTATTCGTTGTACAGTTACTTAAATCTTGAGAGTACAAAAACGATGCTCGATTTCAGGCTGATGATTTCCTGGTTGTACAGTTACTTAAATCTTGAGAGTACAAAAACAAAGAAATTGAAAGGGTTAGAAAACAGGTTGTTGTACAGTTACTTAAATCTTGAGAGTACAAAAACGCTGATTCGCAAACACACGCAAGAACGCAGGTTGTACAGTTACTTAAATCTTGAGAGTACAAAAACCCGCAATATGTTCGAAACATTTAAGGACAAGGTTGTACAGTTACTTAAATCTTGAGAGTACAAAAACCAACCACCAGCCACTCCACATTTATACCAAGTTGTACAGTTACTTAAATCTTGAGAGTACAAAAACTTCACAAGCACCCAACCAACGGCCATTGCGGTTGTACAGTTACTTAAATCTTGAGAGTACAAAAACGCATAATCCCTAAAATTATTTGCCCAGTCAGTTGTACAGTTACTTAAATCTTGAGAGTACAAAAACAAAGCTCGCATAAATGAAATCACCGTCAAGGTTGTACAGTTACTTAAATCTTGAGAGTACAAAAACAATAGCTTGTAAAATCCGCTTTCTTTTTCTGTTGTACAGTTACTTAAATCTTGAGAGTACAAAAACTTTCAATCGGTCAGCAACAGCAGCGTTAAGGTTGTACAGTTACTTAAATCTTGAGAGTACAAAAACAATCGCTATGAACAGTTAGCGAAATCTATGGTTGTACAGTTACTTAAATCTTGAGAGTACAAAAACCTTTTGAAATCGTAAAGAATTTATGCGAAAGTTGTACAGTTACTTAAATCTTGAGAGTACAAAAACCCGAAGATATTCTTGGAGTAGGTCAAGCGAGTTGTACAGTTACTTAAATCTTGAGAGTACAAAAACCTGGACTTCCAGCCTACTTCTATATTGGCTGTTGTACAGTTACTTAAATCTTGAGAGTACAAAAACGCCTACAATGCAAGCATGAGCGACTTGCAGGTTGTACAGTTACTTAAATCTTGAGAGTACAAAAACTTGTCGCACAATACGCATAAATTTAGAAAGGTTGTACAGTTACTTAAATCTTGAGAGTACAAAAACCTTGCTCTTTGTTGAATTGATCAATCTGAGGTTGTACAGTTACTTAAATCTTGAGAGTACAAAAACTCCATTCCTCAAAAACTGAAACAAAAACGCAGTTGTACAGTTACTTAAATCTTGAGAGTACAAAAACTGCTTGACCCGTCCTGATTCAACCCGAAAAGTTGTACAGTTACTTAAATCTTGAGAGTACAAAAACTTGAATAGGACTGACAAAGTAATCGTCCTAAGTTGTACAGTTACTTAAATCTTGAGAGTACAAAAACCTTGGTATGGGAAATGGAAAATACAGTTGGGTTGTACAGTTACTTAAATCTTGAGAGTACAAAAACTCTAGGTCATTGATACGCTTGTCTAGTCTAGTTGTACAGTTACTTAAATCTTGAGAGTACAAAAACTGCTACTCCCGTCTTGATTCAAGCCAAAAAGTTGTACAGTTACTTAAATCTTGAGAGTACAAAAACCATCAGCATCAAATGATAAACCATCTTGAAGTTGTACAGTTACTTAAATCTTGAGAGTACAAAAACTAACAGTGGAGCCGTTAATTTCAACATGAGGTTGTACAGTTACTTAAATCTTGAGAGTACAAAAACTGTCTAGCGCCGAAGTAGTTTTACCACTTGGTTGTACAGTTACTTAAATCTTGAGAGTACAAAAACCTTCGAACAATTTCGAACGGTTGTCCTACTGTTGTACAGTTACTTAAATCTTGAGAGTACAAAAACATGAACGCAAGAGCTTCAGCGTCCCAGCTAGTTGTACAGTTACTTAAATCTTGAGAGTACAAAAACGGCTACCGAGGATATGAGCCTGCTCGTTCGGTTGTACAGTTACTTAAATCTTGAGAGTACAAAAACCTCAAATTCGTCAATTTTGATTTTTGTGCCCTCAAAAACATTATAAAGCCTTAAATCTCACTCGTCAATACTATTCTTCCAAATATTTCAATAACATTGGATTGACTGATTCAATACGGAATTTTGTTTTTATTTTGTACTGATACAAATTATTCAAAATTTTTAATGCTACTTGATCTTCTACAGATAAACTCATGTGGAGAATGTCCGAGCTAAATAAATAGGATCCAATTTTTCTTAAAGAGGTTAAAAATTCTTGTTCATCAGGTATTTGATTTATTGGATACTGATTGGTAAAGCGATCATACATAAATTCTAAAGAATAAAAATGATCAACATAATCGGAAACAATATTGATTTCCTCTAAAACTTCTTTCGATACATGAAGATAACCTTCATTGGAAGGAAATGAAACAATATATAATGAATCGCTATGATTAATCAAAAACTCCATTTTCTCGCAACATTCAACAAAATCATTATAGGATAGAAAATCATCCAAATTTCGTAAGACAAGCAAAAACTTTTCAGAACTGTTCGTCGCCATAACTTCTAACATGGAAAGAAATAATAAAAACTTTGTCTTATTGTCTACAAATTCAAATGAAATATTTTTATTATTTTTCCCAAAGTATGGTAAAAAATTCTTTTGAACCAATTGATCTGTATTAAAATATTTTGCTTCGGTATGATAGATAATATCATCTATTTGAAGATTCAACTTCTGATTCAATAGAAGTGAAATCCTATCTAGATTATCATTGATATTTTCAATTTGCTCCATTATCTCCATAGAATTAATCTTTTTCTTTATATAATCATAGGCTACTGTTCCTTTTTTATATTCTATTTGTTCAATTAAATCATTGATATTGGATACTTGAATAACACTGAATTCTGACCGGGAAACCATTGTATCGTCTATTAGTATTTTAGGCTCATTTTGTTCAAATAGAACTAAATCTTCCTCACTATATTTTTTTCCTCCAAAATACCATAATAGTATCTGCCAAATATAGTATTTTAATTGCTGATCTTGACCTACAATTTGAGTAAATTGGCCAAAACTTAATGAAATATTATCCTTATACGGATGACTAATGTTCATTTTCATATAACTACCAACTTATTATCACTGACTACTTCTTCTTGCTTTGTTTTCCCACCTATAATCAAAACCATTTCAGAAAATTGTTTCTCAGTCACTGCTAGCAAACGGACATTCCCACTTGGTAAATTACTCTGACTTAATTTTTTATAGAATTTACTAGCAAAACTTCGATTCGGACAGGTTCTATAATAAACAGAAAACTGCAACATTTCAAAACCGTTTGCGATTAAGTCTTTCCGAAAATTACGATAGACTCTTTTTTCCTGATTTGTTTCCATTGGTAGATCAAAAAAACACAATAATCTCAATGCTTCATACCTCATTTCTTTAACTCCATTCTACACTCGAAACTATTGGACAGTAAAATTTACTAGTATCCTTATCAGAGATACATTTTAGAAAACCTTTGACATATTTATCCATTGCTACCGTTACAGAACACGTTTCTTTCCCATAACGTATCTTTGCGTTCAGTGTATCTGTCAACGCTAGACGAAATTCATATTTCAAATACTCTTCATCTCGTAAATTTTGATAGACCCAGACATCGATAATCTGCCGAAAAGGTTCCATTAGATCATCAACCAAGTTAAATTGGTTATATTCATTCTTATGGAAAATGCCAATCAAGGGATTCAAACCATACCCAGAAATAATACGTGCCATCTGAGCTCTCATAATCGCATAACCATAATTTAGACCAGCATTGATGACATCCGTTTCCTGTTGTGTAAGACGTACGAATTTCTTTCCAAAGAGTTCGTTAAAATAGACTTTAGCAGCATGACCTTCACGATTGGTTTTATCTCCATATTTAATATGATCTTTATAGTCTGCTAATAATTGAATGCAATCAATATTTTTCTCAAACATTGCAAGAACATCTTGCTGATTGTTTATTTTGAAATAGGTTACTATTTGCCATAATTTGTCTTTTTGTTCCTGTGTCCACAATAATTGCTCCTGTAATTTTTTATAGGCTCTGAAATGGCCATTCTGTGAATGGTAAATTCCTGTAGGCAAGTGCTCATTATCACAGACAATTAAGGCAATATTATACTTACTTAAAGCACTTAATAATCTTAAAGTTACAACAGTCTCCCCTCCTTCTGCCACAATTATCGAAATATCACTCAGTGGGATAACATAGTCTTGACCCATTTTCTTAATTAAAAGGTTATCCAACTTCAATTGCATTTTTTCACTCTGACAGACATGCACAATTCTCCAAGTCATCGTATTTTCCTCTTTCACAAAACGAAAACACCCAGCCATAATTGACAGGGTGTTGAATTCGGCATGAAGCCTTATCTTTGTAGCTTCTGCAAGATTTAAGTAACTGTGCAAGGCGTCCCTTACAGTTACTATTATAATACATTGTACAAGCGTTTGCAACTCTTTTTTAAATATTTTTTAAAATTTGAGTTTTGGTTCGTCACCCTCTTTTTTAATGAAATGTTTATTACCTAAAATATCAGTTTTAACTTTGTAGATAGAGAGATATTTCTTTCCTAATCCTTTTATACAACGACCATTAGAGGTCATTTTTAACACTTTGATTTTTTCTTTACCTTCAAAATTACCTTTATCGTAAGGCTTTAATTCGACATAGTGATTTTGATTAGGCATTGTTCTAGATAAAAACCTAAAAATCTGTTCTTCATTATTTTTGGTATCCTTAATCAAAAGTAAGTCATTTTTATATAAGGTAAATTTGAATTCTGACTCCTTGCTAACTCCTTCTTTTTCTTTAATTTCATTATATTTATCAATAGTTATAGAATATTTCCCAGTTGCTTTCTCAAATTGTAGATCTGCATATTTTAATCCTAGCAACTCATATTTATCAGTTTGTGGATTAAAATAAACATCTGTTCTCCAAGGATATAATTGACGAAGAAGCACTTTATTATTACTATTATGAGGTGTTATATTAATAAATGATTCTGGAATAATTTTATCATAGTATTTCAGACATTTAATTTCTGGTCCATTACCTTTTTTACTGTACTTTCGAATAGGCCCATTTTCTTGTCTATATTTCTCAAAAGGATTGCAAGGGATCTCTTTATTTTTATCGTTCAATTCTTTAGAAGGATAGGTTCTTAAAATTTCTTCAATCACTTTTTCAAATGTTTGTGGATCTTTGTGATACATCAAGAATTTACTCTTATCTTTATTATAAATTTTAATGAAAGCATCATATCCTGCTTGACTATAAATATCTTTAATCTTACCTAAAACATAAGTTTCTTCAGACTTATCTTTATCCAATTTCGCTTTTCTTGTTGCGTAAATGGTTGCATCTGAAATTTTTCGATTGTATTTTGAATCTACTTGATAAGAAAACAGTATACTATCCTCAAATGTCTTGCTACGCAATGTATCAACAAAATGGTCATATGGAGCTTTAAATACTAATTCCTTGTATTCATCATCACATAATGAAAGGATTTCTCCAGTCTCTGAATCAACGAATTGTCCTTCTTTATAAGAAATCAAAGGATTATTCTGTTTTTTCCATAATCTTAATTGACTCGAAGTAGCAATAATTAAGGCATCCACAGCATGGTGGTGATAGGTTTCACGAGATTTTTCAAGTCCCCACTTTCTTCTTAGCTGAGAGGTAAATTGTCCACGTACCACCGAAATAGTTGTATCGAATTTATGCGCTTTATAAAAATCTTGTAGAGCATTTAAAACAACTCGAGAAGAATATCGAGTGTCAACTAAATTCCGTTCGATGAATTTCTGCTTCACTTCAATTTTACTAATATCTTCTTCCGTTAAAAGGTACTCTTTCTTTTTATTACCTAATAATTTAGACTCTTTTACATAAGATTTAAACTCACGGTAGGACCAACCATCATCCATACTATCTAAAGCCTGAAACGGTGTTCGCTGTCCCTTCTCCTGGTTTGCTGTAGCTAGAACCAATACTTTATTAGATAGACTATCATCAAACGATAAAGAAAGAGGTAAAATATGGTCAATTTCGTACTTGTACTGATTGTGGATTAAATCTGAAATTGGAATATTCTTCCCAGTATAGAGACACTTTTCTCCCTGTTGATGCCATAAACGAATCTTAGTAGCTAATTCCTTATGCCCATGAAAAATGTTATCCGGCAACTCTTTTTTCCCATTGTATTGAAACGCCGCTTTTTCCATAGCTGCATTTTTCTCATCTTGGTTTGCCTTTTGACGTTTTATATAATCTTTCTTAGCGTCTTCTTCGTTATTTTCACGCGCCATTTCGATAACGATATTATCAAAGATACCATATTTTTTAGTTGCTTCGTTGATTATCTTTATGGCCTGTCTGACAGATTTCGCTACTACAGGGTTATAGATTTCTTCTGTTACTTCTTTTTCATCAATATACTTAGTTCGTTTTGATGTCTCTTTGTTTTTTTGTTTCCCCAATCGTGTTAGAATTGTCATTTGCTCTTCTGAAGTTTCATAGAGTTCTGGTATCAATTCTATCATGAGTTTAAGAGAAAAATTATGCCATCCCTTACTAAATAGACTGCTATTATTTTTTCTAAATTGAACCAATTCAAGTACTTGGTCTTGACTAAATACACCCATTAACTTCGTATTAATCGCTTCTTCTATACCTTCTCGTTCAGTATTTAGAGTTAAAATATGGGCAAGTTCATCTAGAACATTTCTAGATAATTCCCCAACTGAAATTGTTTCTAGCGATTGCATTTTTCGATATACTTCAAAAGTATGCATTTCAGGTTTATTGTTTACATCAACTCGATAACCATGTATCTGATCTACTGAAGCATCAATCATTTTAGCAATGTACTTCAATAAGGTTGAAGCTCCTAAGGTTTTAGCTTCCTTAGCATATTCAACAATAACTTTCTTTTGTTCCTCACTAAGTTTCTTCGTTTCTGTAGGAACTGTTAAATTATTTAAATCATTTAGTAAGTTAAACTCTTGAGCAGTATAGGAAGCTTTAGAGGCTCTGTATTCATTAGGATAAAATGTACATTTACCAATTAAAACACCAAAAATATTATCTAATGTTACGTACTCCCCTTTAGAGTCTTTATGAGTAGTATACCGTCCATAATCCGTCCGAGATTTTTCATTTCCTGGTCCATGATAATATTTTCTTTTCCCTGTAAGGATTTTTAGATAATCCTCGATAAACTCATCCGTAATTTTACTATTGAATTCCTGCTGTTTTCTAAGAATTCTTTCAGCTTCCTTTTTATACGCAGATGTTGAAAAAACATTGATCAATCGGCATTTCTCACCATTTTCTAAAACAGTGAAATCTCCCCTTATTTGACCATATCTTTCAAAACGATCAAGTTGGATTTGACCAGGTGTTTGTTCAGCAAGTAATTTTCTATTTTCCTCAACTGCCTTGCCATAATCAGACGATACTGTACCCCCATCCTCAGAAGCATCATCTAAATAGCTAATACCACGTCTCTTAACAATGTTCTTTAAAGCTATGAACAGCTCTTCATTCGTTAGTTGTTGATTCAAGCCATCTACACGAAGTCGATATGGATTAAGATTAATGGATACCTTAGAAAAATCAGTTAACAAACCATAGTCTTCAAATAGATCCTGAAAGCGAACTCTACGGTGTTTTTTTCGACGATTTAATCGTCTAGCTTGTCTACTACTTCTTCTTACAACATTACTATCAGCAGTTGCAGCTGGGAAAATACGAGAATTCGTATGGATAATCTTACCAGAATTTTTTTCTAGAATTCCCACTCCTACGGAGGCAATACCAATATCCAAACCTAAAACTAAACCGTTCATAGTCAAACTCCTAACTAATTATCATATTAATTAAATTTTACTCTTTACTTCCTAAAAAATCAAATCATTATATGCAATTAACTAAAATATCCTGTCTTTTTATAATTATATGCAAATTCTCCCGTTTTCATCATTGATAAAAACAAAAAAGCGTAATCTAACGCTTTTTAAGTTCTATTTTAACTTGAGTGATTTCTGAATAAAAATCAATAGTTTATATGCCCCCTGCAGGAATCGAACCTGCAACTACTCCTTAGGAGGGAGTTGTTATATCCATTGAACTAAGGGAGCTAGAGAAAAACTCTGCTAGGTAAGCAGAGTTTTTTAGTCGAATTAACGACGGATTTCTTTGATACGAGCTGCCTTACCTTGAAGTGCACGCAAGTAGTACAATTTCGCACGACGTACTTTACCGTAACGAACAACTTCGATCTTTTCAACACGTGGAGTGTGGATTGGGAAGATACGCTCAACACCTACACCGTTAGAGATTTTACGAACTGTGTAGTTTTCTGAGATGCCAGCACCTTTACGTGCGATAACAACACCTTCAAAAATCTGGATACGTTCACGGTTACCTTCGACAACTTTCGCATGTACACGAACAGTGTCACCAGGACGGAATGATGGGATATCTGTACGAAGTTGACCTTCAGTCAAGCTTTGGATTAATGGATTCATTTTATTCTCCTATCTTTGTCAATCTTGAGGAACCTTCCTCAGCGGATAAACTGTATTTTTGTGCGTCCATTACACACAAGATACAGTTTACCAAATTTCCACATAAAAGTAAAGAAATTTATAGCAGAATTCCTAAAAAAATCGCTAGAAAACCACCTATGTAGGTTAAGACTAAATAGCTATAAAATACCTTCTTGTCACTAAGTAGTCTTTGCAGCTCATCATTCAAGGTTGAAAAGGTCGTCAACCCACCACAGAAACCTGTCGCTAGGATAGCATAGACTTCCTTGGACTCCACATGGTTGTAGAGCAAGCCAATCAAAAAACAACCGAGAAGATTGGCTATGAGAGTTCCTAGGGGCAATTTCGAGGATTGATTATAGCGAGAAAAGAAATAACGCACCAGTGCTCCGAACCCGCAGGCGATTGCAAGATAGATGATTACCATTTCTTCCTCCCTAGAATATAAGCCAATAGCAGACCTCCTCCAATACTCAAAAGCAGATAGCTAATTAAGCTAAGATAACGCCCGGTATCGAGCAATTTCACGGCATCAAGCATTAGACTAGAAAAGGTTGTCAGGCCACCACAAAATCCTGTCCCAAGCGCCAAAACCAAGCCCTTGCTGGTTCCCTTATAGGCCAGATAGCCTTTTACCAGATAGACCAGGTAGAAAATACCCAGATAGTTGACAAGGAGGGTACCCCAAGGAAAGTCTGGACTAGCTGGTAACCAAGTGGAAACCAGATAGCGGACAAGACCTCCCAACATAGCAGCCAGAAAAATCCCTAGCGGATAAAATTGTTCTTTTTTCATTTGATGTTTTGATCCTGATAATCACGCGAACGTTTGAGAATGTCTGAAAAAGTCTCAACAATGGTCTCCTGATAGCGCTTATCTTCTACTCGATTTTTGACTTTTTCAAAAATAACTTCTTCTCTCTTAGAATCTAAGATTGGTTTACCAGATGCTTTTTTATAAGCGACAACCCCTTCAACTAAATGCATTCTTTCTTCCAGGAGCTTGACGATTTGATCGTCAATTTGATCAATTTCTTGCCGAATACTATCTAAATCCATAGTGTCTCCTCCTTTATTTGAATTATTGTATCAAAAAGCCACCAAATAGGCTAGTAAAATCCCAAAATAGCTAATAAAAAACGCACCGACTCCTTTCAGTCAGCGCAGTTTGATTCTTATCCTACTTTTGCAGCCAATTCTTCTGCGAATTGTTCCAAGCGTTCGATGTCTTCTTCTTCGGCAGAGAGGTCCACTTTAACACACTCTGAACCTTTTTCAGCTCCTGTCGCCACAAATACACGATCAAAGTCATCAACAGCCTTACAGAATTCGTCGTAGAAGGTATCTCCTGAACCGACCACTCCGTAGATTTTACCATTCAAGTTGAGGTCTGCTAGGTCTTCGTAGAAGTCCATCATCTCATCTGGCAATTCTCCATCACCATAAGTATAGGTCGCAACGATAGCGATGTCTGCTTCTAAGAAGTCTGAAGCGTCAACAGTTGTACACTCATCCACATCGACATCCAAGCCTAATTCACGCAATTTGTCTGCAACAATATCTGCAATTTCTTCGGTATTACCGGTCATACTGGCAAATACAATTTTTGCTAATGCCATATCGTCCTCCTCAATTTATCTTTCTCCATTATATCATATCTTTTTCATTTTAAAAATAAAAATTCTTGTGCTACAATGAAATGAGAAAGAATTGAGGTTAGTTATGGAAATTTGCCAGCAAATTTTAGAGAAAATCAAAGAATACGATACCATTATCATTCATCGTCATATGAAACCAGATCCAGATGCCTTAGGGAGTCAGGTAGGTTTAAAAGCTCTTCTCACACACCATTTTCCAGAAAAGACCATCAAAGCAGTCGGTTTTAACGAACCAACTCTAGCTTGGATGGCAGAAATGGATACTGTCCAAGACAGTGACTACCAAGGAGCTCTTGCTATTATTTGTGATACAGCGAATCGTCCTCGTATCGATGATAAACGCTATGAACAAGCTGCTTTCACCATCAAAATCGATCACCATCCAAATGATGATATCTATGGTGACCTATCTTGGGTGGATACAAGTTCAAGCAGTGCCAGCGAGATGATTGCTCTATTTGCTCAAGAAAACCAACTAACTTTGTCTAGCGAAGCGGCACGACTTCTCTACGCAGGAATTGTCGGAGACACAGGGCGTTTTCTCTACCCGTCAACTAGTGCCCGTACCTTTAGAATAGCTGGCCAGCTCCGAGAAGTTGATTTTGACTTTGCTGGACTGTCTCGTCAAATGGATACCATGAGCTTCAAGATTGCAAAATTGCAAGGGTATGTTTATGATCACTTAGAAGTTGATGAGAATGGGGCTGCACGCGTTCTGCTTACTCAAGACATCTTGGAAAAATATAAGGTTACGGATGCTGAAACAGCAGCGATTGTTGGAGCACCTGGTCGAATCGATACCGTTAAGGCTTGGGCTATCTTTGTTGAACAAGCTGATGGTCACTTCCGTGTGCGTATGCGCAGTAAAATTACCCCTATCAATGAAATTGCCAAACAACACGACGGAGGAGGGCACCCATTAGCCAGTGGCGCCAATTCCTATAGTCTAGAAGAAAACGAAATCATCTACCAAAAGTTAAAAAACTTGCTTAAAAACTGATAAAATACTTGCCAAACTTTTCAGAATCTGATAGACTAGTAAGGTAACAATCTATGGCTCGCAAAGAGACCATGGCAGAAAGGAAATATTGCAAAATGAAAAAAGATATCCATCCAGAATATCGCCCAGTTGTCTTCATGGACACAACTACTGGTTACAAATTCCTTAGCGGTTCAACTAAACGCTCTAACGAAACTGTTGAGTTCGAAGGCGAAACTTACCCATTGATCCGTGTGGAAATTTCATCAGACTCACACCCATTCTACACTGGACGTCAAAAGTTCACTCAAGCAGATGGACGTGTGGATCGTTTCAACAAAAAATACGGTCTCAAATAATAATAAAAAAAAGAACAGTTTCAACTGTTCTTTTTTTTACTTCTTTTTATGAATCAACCACTACTATTATCTCAATATCAAGCTTCAAGCTAGTGCCGAGAACTAATTTGAACAAGTTTAAAAAATATCGAAAAGAAGCTTGATATTGAGAATGGTTAAGATAATGGAAACTGCGTAGCCTAGGATTGTGTTCCACTTAGCATTGGTAAATTCTCCCATCAGTGACTTTTTAGAAGTCAGATAGATTAAGGGGAAGATTGAAAACGGAAGAGCGATTGACAGAAAGACTTGTGAATAGACCAATAACTGATCCAAGGTTTTTTCTTGATGTCCAAACAAGACGGCTACAATAATCACAGGGAGCAAGGCAAAAATACGTGTACCGATACGGATAATCCACTGGGGCAATTTCAGATGCAAGAAACCTTCCATGACAATCTGTCCTGTCAAGGTACCTGTAATAGTCGAATTTTGGCCACTTGCTAAGAGGGCTAGGGCAAATAAAGTTGACAGAGTTGAACTAGCTATCGCTCCTGCTATCTTCGAATCTTGTAAAGCATTGTACATTTGAGAAAAAGCTGAAATTTCAGATGCATGACCAAAAAAGAGAGATGCCCCTAAAATGAGAAGTAAGGAATTGACAATAAAGGCTAGGGACAACTGAAGATTTGAATCCCAGGTCATAAAACGCACGGCTTTCCGCACATCCTTCTTATCTTTGTGATCGATTTTCCTTGTTTGGGATAGGGAAGAATGAAGATAGAGATTATGGGGCATGACTGTCGCTCCTACAATTCCTAAAGCCAAGGTTAATTGGCTTTCATGACCTGGCAATGGTGTTTCAAATAAAGTTGAAGTTGGTAAATAACCACCAATAATCCCCTGAATACTTGGACTGGATAAGGCCACAAGATAGGTAAAGATGGCTAATATGGTTAAAATAAGAGTCGTAACAATGGCTTCAATTTTTTTGAAGCCAAATCTCATCAACAACAACAAAAGAAATACATCCAAAACGGTTAGAAGGATAGCAATCATAATCGGTATTTTAAACAAAAGATTTAAGGCAATTGCTGAACCTAAAACTTCAGCCAAATCTGTCGCCATTAAAGCTAATTCTAAAATCACCCATAAACTATAGCGAAGCCACTTGGGAGCATGATGTGCAGTTGCCTGTGCTAGGTCCATCCTAGTCACGATACCGAGCTTTCCAGCCATCTGTTGTAGCTGCATGGCAATGATGGATGAAATCAAAATAACAAATAAGAGACTATATTTGTAGGAGGCACCACCAACCACGCTGGTGATCCAGTTTCCTGGATCCATGTAGCCAACTGCCACAAGTGCACCAGGTCCTAAGAATGCTTTTAGATTTTGCCAAAAATGATTGTTATTTGGAGTCTCAATAGATTGATTGATCTCAGAAAGAGAGACTTTTTCATAAGAGGACATAGAGATTTCCCACTTTCTAATCTGTCTTTACATATTTCTTAATAGAATATTTTTTGAAAGAATGATGAAAATAGTTTACCTATTTCCAATTCACCCTTATTATATCACATTTTGGAATGATTCCTAAGAAAAGAAATGATAGTTGAAATAAGCAATATCAGTATTGTAAAAGCCAGCGTTTTCTGACGCTGACTTTAAAACTGTGAAAAATATTTCTCAACTAGATCGCTTCTGTGACAAAACTACGACTTTCTAGCACCTTGAGCATGGCATCTGCTGTGTCTAAGGCTGTAAAGAGTGGCACACCGTGTTCAATGGCTGAACGGCGGATTTGCTCACCATCTTCATCAGCAGTTCGCTTGGTTCCGACAGTATTGATAATCGCTTGAATTTTCCCTTTGCGGACAAAGCTTGGGATATCCTTCTCATCATCGCCAATCTTACCAACAGGCTGGGCATGCAGTCCATGACTAGCAAAGAAGGCTGCAGTACCTTCTGTAGCGAGGATACCGTAACCGATGTTTTGGAAACGACGAGCCAAGTCCAAGGCTTCTTCTTTGGCATCATCTGCGATGGTAAAGACTACATTTCCAAAGGTTGGCAAGTGTAGGTAAGAAGCTTCAAAGGCCTTATAGAGAGCTTTTTCCAAAGTAGTATCAGATCCCATAACTTCCCCTGTTGACTTCATTTCAGGACCTAACAAGCTGTCTACCTTAGCTAGTTTCGTAAAGGAGAATACTGGCGCCTTGATATGAACGCGAGTGCTTTCTTGGTAAAGGCCATCTTGGTAGCCAAGTTCTTCAAGGTTTTGACCAAGAATGAGCTTAGTCGCTACCTGAGCCATAGGAATATTGGTTACCTTAGAAAGGAATGGCACCGTACGGCTAGCACGTGGATTGACCTCAATAACGTAGACTTTTTCATCCTTGATGACAAACTGAATGTTCATCATTCCGAGACAGTTAAGACCGATTGCTAGACGTTTAGTGTAGTCTGCGATAGTTTCCTGAACCTTTTGCGACAAGGTTTGTGGTGGGTAAACGGCCATTGAGTCACCTGAGTGGACACCGGCACGTTCGATATGTTCCATGATACCAGGGATAAGGACATTTTCCCCGTCTGAGATAGCATCAACTTCACACTCTTGCCCAACGATGTAAGAGTCAACAAGAACTGGGTGGTCTGGACTTGCCTTAACAGCTGTACGCATGTAAGAACGAAGATCTTCCTCATTTTCTACGATTTCCATGGCACGTCCACCCAAAACATAAGATGGGCGAACAAGGACTGGGAAACCAATCTTGCGAGCTGCAAGCACTGCTTCTTCTTCATTAGTCGCTGTTTGTCCTGGTGGCTGTGGAATATCTAAATCTTTGAGTGCTTGTTCAAAGAGATCGCGGTCTTCGGCACGGTCTAGGTCAGCAACTTGTGTACCAAGAATGGTCACACCTGCTTTTGCCAAGGGCTCTGCAAGGTTGATGGCTGTTTGACCACCGAACTGAACGATAACCCCTTTTGGTTGCTCCAAGTCGATGACATTCATGACATCTTCAAAAGTCAACGGTTCAAAGTAGAGCTTGTCAGATACCGAGAAGTCCGTAGAAACGGTCTCTGGGTTTGAGTTCATGATGATAGCTTCATAACCAGCTGCCTGTATAGCCTTAACAGAGTGAACAGTTGCGTAGTCAAACTCAACCCCTTGACCGATACGGATTGGACCTGAACCTAGGACAAGTACAGATTCCTTGTCAGACTTGATAGACTCGTTTTCCCAGCCATAGGTTGAATAGAAGTATGGCGTTTCAGAGTCGAACTCTGCGGCACAGGTATCAACCATCTTGTAAACTGGGACAATCTTGTTTTCCAAGCGAAGTTGGCGAACTTGGTCAGCTGTCGTTTCCCAGAGTTCAGCAATCTTACGGTCTGAAAATCCATTGAGTTTAGCTGTTTTCAAGACTTCTAGATCTTGTGGATGGGCACCCAATTCTTGCTCAATTTCAAAGATGTGCAAGAGTTTATCCAGATAGAAGATATCAATCTTAGTCAATTCAGCAATTTCTTCTGGAGTGTAACCACGGCGAATAGCCTCTGATACATAGAAGAGACGGTCATCTTGGGCTTTCACAACCTTTTCAATCAAGGCATCATCCGAAACAGATGCTAGTTCAGGCATTTCATTGTGGTGAACCCCAATTTCAAGAGAGCGACATGCCTTGAGAAGTGACTCCTCGATGTTACGACCGATAGCCATGACTTCCCCAGTCGCTTTCATCTGAGTTCCAAGACGACGCTCACCTTTTTCAAACTTGTCAAATGGGAAACGTGGAATCTTAGCAACGACGTAGTCGAGAGCTGGCTCAAACATGGCATAGGTTGAACCTGTAACTGGGTTGATGACCTCATCCAAGGTCAAACCGACGGCAATCTTAGCAGCTAATTTAGCAATCGGATAACCCGTCGCCTTAGAAGCAAGGGCTGACGAACGTGATACACGAGGATTTACTTCGATGACATAATACTTAAAGCTGTGTGGATCAAGAGCCAGCTGAACGTTACATCCACCTTCAATTTTGAGGGCACGAATAATGCTCAAGCTAGCGTCACGGAGCATTTGGTTTTCATAGTCTGACATGGTTTGCGCAGGGGCAAATACAATGGAATCCCCTGTGTGAATCCCAACGGGGTCAAAGTTTTCCATGTTACAAACAACCAAAGCATTGTCAGCTGAGTCACGCATAACTTCGTATTCGATTTCCTTGAAACCAGCAATAGAACGCTCAATCAAACATTGGGTAACAGGTGACAGTTTCAACCCATTTTCAGCGATTTCACGCAATTCTTCCTCATTGGCACACATACCACCACCAGTACCACCTAGGGTAAAGGCTGGTCGGACAATCACTGGATAGCCGATTGATGCCGCAAAGGAAACAGCTTCTTCCACTGTGTTGACAATTTCAGATTCAGGGATTGGTTGCTCAAGCTCTTCCATTAATTGTTTAAAGAGGTCACGGTCCTCAGCTTGGTCAATGGCAGACAATTTAGTACCCAGAAGTTCGACACCAAGCTCATCTAAGATACCATTTTTAGACAATTCCATGGCCATATTGAGCCCTGTTTGCCCACCAAGAGTTGGAAGCAAAGCATCCGGACGTTCCTTACGGAGAATACGTGTCACAAACTCAAGTGTAATCGGTTCAATATAAACCTTGTCTGCAATCTCCTTATCCGTCATGATAGTTGCAGGGTTTGAGTTCACCAAGACAACTTCATAACCTTCCTCTTTCAACGACAAGCAGGCCTGAGTCCCAGCATAGTCAAACTCAGCAGCTTGACCAATAATAATCGGACCAGAACCAATCACCATAATTTTTTGAATATCAGTACGTTTAGGCATAGTTTATGATACAAAGCCTGTCAAGAACAAAGTGAAAATAGGAAACTCGGTGCAGACGCCTTCAGCGTCAAGACGATGTTTATCTTTTTCACACAGTTCTTAGGGCGTGTTCACTTCCGCGAACAATGTATCTTCTCCTTTCTATTCGTCGCCTCACAGAGCGACATTAAATAAATTCTCCGACGATTTTTTAGCGAAACGATATTTTTCGATAAAAAATCTAGTGCAGGGAGTTTTTAGTTCGCCTAATAGCGACTAAAAGAAACGACCTGCCTTTCTATTCGTCGCCTCACAGGGCGACATTAAATAAATTCTCCGACGATTTTTCAATAATAAATCGAGTATAAAAATTTTCAGCATCTCATTGATCAACTAAAAGAAAGGACTTGCCTTTTTATTCGACAAGTCTCTGACAGAGTTTCCTATATCAGCGATTAGCAGATTTAAACGACTCCATCATTTCGATAAATTCATCAAAGAGATAGCTTGCATCATGCGGTCCTGGAGCTGCATCTGGGTGGAATTGCACAGAGAAACCTGGTTGGTATCTGTGACGCACACCTTCAACTGATTTATCATTGATTTCTTCATGGGTAATAATCAAATGCTCTGGCAAATCCTCACGGCTAACCGCATAACCATGGTTCTGGCTAGTAAAGTCTACTCGGCCTGTTGCAATTTCACGCACCGCGTGGTTAAATCCACGGTGACCAAACTTCATCTTGTAGGTCTTAGCACCATTTGCCATAGCAAAAAGTTGGTGCCCCATACAGATACCAAAGATAGGAATTTCCCCTTGCACACCACGAATCATATCGAGTGCCTGGGGAACATCTTCTGGATTTCCTGGACCGTTTGACAACATGACCCCGTCAGGATGGAGATGGAGAATCTCTTCTGCTGTTGTTGTGTATGGAACAACGGTCACGTTACAGTTACGCTTAGATAGTTCGCGTAAGATAGAATGTTTAAGACCAAAGTCTACCAGAACAACACTCAATCCAACTCCAGGAGCAGGATAAGCTGTCTTAGTAGAGACTTGCTTGATATTATCTGTTGGTAGAACTGTCGCTTGGAGCTGGTCTATGATATGGTCCATCGTATCACCAACATGCGTAAGGGTTGCACGCATGGTACCATGCTTACGGATAATTTTTGTCAAAGCCCGGGTATCAATTCCTGAGATACCTGGGATTTTCTTCGCTTTCAAGAATTCATCCAAGGTCATTTGATTGCGCCAGTTGCTGGCTCTACACGCTTCTTCAAAAACTACTACTCCCTTACAGGTAGGATTGATAGATTCGTAGTCGTCACGGTTAATTCCATAATTTCCCACCAAAGGGTAGGTAAAGGTTAAGATTTGTCCATTGTAAGACTGGTCTGTAATGGATTCTTGGTAACCAGTCATCCCTGTGTTAAAGACGATTTCCCCTGTTACATCAATATCTGCTCCGAAGGCCTTGCCTTCAAATACTGTACCATCTTCTAATACTAGAAGTCGTTTTTTCATCTACTCACCTCTCGTTAATGCTCTCAGACATCTTTTAACGCTTTGTGCCTTATTTTGCTTTTCTATAGGCCAGCACAGATTCTAAAATTGCCATTCTGACAAAGACACCGTTGGTCATTTGCTGAACAATACGTGATTTCGGTGCTTCTACCAAGTGATCAGCGATTTCCACATCACGATTGACTGGAGCTGGGTGCATAAGGATTGCTTTTTCTTTCAAGCGGTCATAGCGTTCTTGTGTCAAACCATGCTGGTTATGATAGTCTTCTTTTGAAAATCCTGTCACAATTTCATGACGTTCATGCTGCACACGAAGAAACATCATAACATCTACTTGATCAATCACCTCATCAATTGATACAAAGCGACCGTAATGTTCAAACTCCTCACTTCTCCATTCCTCAGGACCTGCAAAGTAAAGCTCCGCTCCCAAGCGTTTAAGGATTTGCATATTAGACTTAGCTACCCGTGAGTGGTTGAGGTCACCAGCGATAGCCACCTTAAGACCTTCAAAATGTCCAAATTCTTCATAAATTGTCATCAAATCAAGCAAACTTTGGCTAGGGTGTTGCCCTGAACCGTCCCCACCATTGATAATCGAAGTTGTGATGGTCGGGCTAGCAATCAATTCTCTGTAGTAGTCCACCTCTGGGTGACGAATGACACAGGCATCCACTCCTAGTGCAGAAAGCGTCAAGATCGTGTCATAGAGTGTTTCACCCTTATTCACTGAACTGGTCTTCACATCGAAATCCAAAAGATCAAGTCCAAGTTTCAGTTCTGCTACCTCAAAGGATTTGTGGGTACGAGTTGAACTTTCAAAGAAAAGGTTGGAAACGATATGCTGTTCCTCATAAGAAGCACTCGCTCCGTTTTTAAATTCGATTCCTCGTTTGATCAATTTCATTACTTGTTCTACAGTAAGGTCTTCCATTGAAACGACATGTTGCAAAGCTTGTTGATTTTCTGACATTTTTTTACTCCTTTTAGTGTTTTAGGCTTGTTCTGTGATTAGTACTCTGTCTTGTCCATCTAGTTCTGTCATCTCTACGATAATTTCTTCAGAACGACTGGTTGGGATGTTTTTTCCAACATAGTCCGGACGGATTGGAAGTTCTCTATGACCACGATCAACCAAGACTGCCAAACTCACACGAGCAGGGCGACCATGGCTAACGATGTTGTCAATAGCTGCACGAATAGTACGACCTGTATAGAGCACATCATCCACCAAAATGACTTCCCGATCTGTCACATCAACAGAGATTAGAGAAGTATCTTCTCCACTTTTGACATCGTCACGGAAAGGTTTAGTATCTAGTTCTACCACTGGAACAGCGATATTTTCTAACTGTTCCAAGCGTTCTTGGATACGACGAGCGATAAAAACACCTCTCGTTTTTATCCCAGCCAGAACGATTCTATTCAAATCTTTGTTTCGCTCTATAATCTCGTAGGTAATCCGAGTAATCGCTCGTTTGACGGTCAATTCGTCTACAACTTCTTTTGTCCTCATGACAAACCTCCAAAAAGAAAAGTCTCCTTAAACAAGGAGACTTCAGAATGTATAGCCAAGCCAGCCCTACTGTAAAGAGTATAGACTTCTGCTATCTATTGATCCGACTCCTTGCCTGCCTCACGGGACAGGTTTAAAGGAATATTTTATTGTTATTACTATATCACAAAGAATGGATCAATGCAAGAAAAAAACATAAAATTTTTATCTTATAACGAACTAAAATCATATAATTGGGGATAGTGATCGCATTCTGGGTTCTTTGGATGACAGATAGCCCGTCCAAAGTAAATCATGGCTTGATGGGCTGCCAACCATTTCTCTGGAGGTAGAATGTCCATGACACGTTTTTCTACTTCGAGTGGCGTGGCCGATTTTTTGACAATATCATGGTGCTTACAAATACGCTCAACATGAGTATCCACTGCAAAGGCTGGAATTCCAAAGCCCACACTCATGACTACGTTGGCTGTTTTGCGGCCAACACCTGCTAGACTTTCTAATTCCTCACGAGTCTGAGGCACTTGACCATCAAAATCGTCTAGTAACTGTTGGGCACATTTTTTTAGAAACTTGGCCTTATTTCGATAAAGTCCTAGGCGGGAAATGTGTGAGGCAATTTCACTTTCAGTCGCGACAGACATGGCTTGAGGCGTTGGAAAGGCAGCAAAGAGACCTGGTGTGGCCTTATTTACCGCTGCATCTGTAGTCTGAGCTGACAACATCACCGCAACCAGTAGTTCAAAATGATTGGTAAAATCAAGGCTAGGTTTAGCATCTGGGAAGAGGGCAATGATTTCCTCAATGACATGACGGGCACGTTTCTTGGATAAAACCATCTACTCGTCTCCATCAAACAGTCCTTGTAAGCCAGCAAATGGACTGTTTTCTTCTTTCTTGACTGCTTGTTGGGCTTGGTATTCTTCCTCAGTCATGATTTGCCAGTCATTTCCTGACACAAAACCTTGGCCCGCCTCTTCTTCTGCCGTCAAGACTTTGATAGGGATATTGAGCAGAATATTATCTGCTACGCTCTCAGCAAGGTCGATTTCCCCATTTTCGATAGGCAAGACCAAGTCATCATCAAGAACTTCCTGGTCCAGTTGGTTGGTTGCTCCTTCCATGAAGACCTCTGTCACTGGATAAGACTCCTCCAACTCAACTGGCTCCATACTGCGGCTGGAAGCAAGGACAATGGTATAAGATAGCTGATAGTCTAAGAAATACATACGGTCTTCGTACTGGATCTTTCCCACTGCTAGGATATCTTTAACATCTAAAATTTCTTGATTACGTTTACGCAAGTCTGCGACAAGGTCCAAAGTTTGTTCAAAGTGTAGGCCTTCAGGCTGCTTACGAATTTCTTGAATGTTTAACTTCATATTTCCTCCATAAAGATTTACTCACTTGATTATACCATGAAAAAGCTATAAGTCAGCCTCCCAAACTTTGATATTAAAATCTCATTTTTAACATATTTACTATGACATATTTTCTATTTAGTGCTATACTATAGGCAAGAATACATCAGAGTAAGGAGGATGCTCATATGGAAGACAAAGCACTCATCACTGAAGCTTACCAACTCCTTTCCGAGTTAAATAAAAGCTACCAAAGCTGTAAACAAGGTACAGCCGATGATCTTCGACTGCAAGAGCTGCTGAACACCACTCTCAAGGAACTAAAAAAAGCAGAAAAACTGGACAACAGTATCTTAATCGACCTTGAGAAATTTTACCAACGTACCAGTCTACTGATCGGACTGGGGAGCCTAAAACTAAACGACCCAGCACGCACCGCTTGGCGTAACTATGACAAGTTCCATTACGAGCACGTCAAACACATCCTGACTCTCTATGGACCTGTTTTTGGATTTTAGAGTTTATAATTTTGGATTTACTATTGACAAAATTTCCTAAAAGGTATAGGATAGAGGTACTAATACTCGGAGGTAAGGGAGACATGAACAACTAAGTCTATCAAATAAAGAACTTTATTTAGTAGATCTTGTTTTTGTCTCTTTTTGTGTGCTCTTTTTGTACTGGATTTTCTGGTACTTTATCCTCATTGAAAATCAAAAAACTAGAAAGCTATGCTCCTCTTGGGTTGGGTTAGGCAGCTCCAAGCTAGTTTGACGAGCTTTTCAACGAGGATAACAGAGTTTTGACAGTGACTTTGGGCTCTACTAGGTAAAGTAGAGCTTTTTGTTATGCACTATCGACATTCTAGAAAGGGCAACAATATGATAAAAATCAATCACCTGACCATCACACAAAACAAAGATCTACGAGATCTTGTTTCTAACCTAACCATGACTATCCAAGATGGGGAAAAGGTTGCTATTATTGGTGAAGAAGGAAATGGTAAATCGACTTTACTACGAGCTTTAATGGGGGAAGCATTACCTGATTTCACTATCAAAGGAGACATCCAGTCTGACCTTCAATCACTGGCCTACATTCCTCAAAAACTCCCTGAAATCCTGAAAAATAGGACTCTACACGACTACTTCTTTTTGGATTCTACTGAATTAGACTACAGTATTCTCTATCGCTTGGCTGAGGAGTTGCATTTTGATAGTGATCTCTTCGCTAGTGACCAAAAGATTGGGAGCCTCTCAGGGGGCGAAGCTTTGAAAATTCAGCTCATCCACGAGTTAGCAAAAACTTTTGAGATTCTATTTTTAGATGAACCTTCAAATGACCTAGACCTTGAGACAGTTGATTGGCTAAAAAGTCAGATTCGAAAGATTAGGCAAACTGTTATTTTCATTTCCCATGATGAAGATTTTCTTTCCAAAACGGCAGATACTATTATCCACTTACGACTGGTCAAACACCGTAAAGAAGCGGAAACGCTTGTAGAGCATTTAGACTATGATCGCTACAGTGAGCAGAGAAAGGCTAATTTTGCCAAACAAAGTCAGCAAGCTGCTAACGACCAGAGAGCCTATGACAAAACCATGGAAAAGCATCGTCGCGTCAAGCAAAATGTAGAAACTGCCTTACGTAACACTAAAAATGATGTTGCTGGTCGCCTATTGGCTAAAAAGATGAAAAATGTTCTCTCTCAAGAAAAACGCTACGAAAAGGCAGCTCAGTCGATGACACAAAAGCCACTTGAAGAGGAACAAATCCAACTCTTCTTCTCAGATATCCAACCATTAGCGGCTTCTAAAGTCTTAATCCGACTGGAAAAGGAAAAGTTGTCCATTGGTGAGCGCGTTTTGGTTGAAGGACTTCAACTAACTATCCGTGGCCAAGATAAAATCGGTATCATCGGGCCTAATGGTATTGGGAAATCGACTCTGCTAGCCAAGTTGCAACAACTGCTCAGCGCCAAAAGAGAAATTTCGCTTGGTTTTATGCCACAAGATTACCATAAAAAACTGCAATTGGATTTATCTCCAGTAGCCTATCTCAGCCAAACTGGACAAAAAGAGGAACTACAGAAAATCCAATCTCACCTAGCTAGTCTCAATTTCAGCTATCCAGAGATGCAGCACCAAATCCGTTCCTTATCTGGTGGTCAACAGGGTAAACTGCTTCTTTTGGAATTAGTCCTGCGCAAACCAAACTTTCTTCTTCTAGATGAGCCTACACGAAACTTTTCTCCCACTTCTCAACCCGAAATAAGAAAACTCTTTGCCTCTTATCCCGGCGGTCTGATCACTGTTTCGCATGACAGACGCTTCTTAAAAGAGGTCTGTACGAGTCTCTATCGTTTGACAGAAAATGGTTTGGAAGTCGTCGATTTACAAGATTTATAAATGTTGAACATAGCAAAAATCCAGAGAGATTTCTCTGGATTTTTTTACATTTGTTTCAAGCGTTCGATTCGTTCTGAGATAGGTGGGTGGGTATAAAAGAGTTTTTGAAGTCCGCCACCTTTCTTGGGATCATTGATATAAAGAGCGCTGCTGGCATCGTCGACGTGGTGATGCATTGGCTCGCTATCCTCCAACTTACGCAAGGCATTGATCATCCCTTGAGGATTGCGGGTCAGCTCCACACTGGATGCATCCGCCAGAAATTCCCGCTGACGGGATATGGCTAATTGCACCAAGGTTGCAGCGAGAGGTGCCAGAACAATGGCTAAGAGAGAGATAACAAGCATGATAATCTCCAAACCACTTCCATCGCGATCATTATCACTCCGTCTGCGACCTGCACCACCCCACCACATCATACGACCTGCCATACTAGACAGGAGGGTAATGGCACTAGCAAGGGCAACAGCAATGGTCGAAATTCGGATATCATAGTTTCGGATATGGCTGACCTCATGGCCCATAACCGCTTCTAGCTCCTCACGATTCATGATTGCTAGGAGACCCGACGTTGCCGCAACTGCCGCATTCTGCGGATTAGAACCTGTTGCAAAGGCATTTAAAGAAGAATCCTCAATGATGAAAACACGCGGCATAGGAATCTGAGCGACCATAGCCATATCTTCTACTACATGGTAGAGGTCTGGTGCTGTTTGCTCATCAACCTCACGCGCCCCATTCATAGACATGACAATCTCTGTCGATTGAAAGATCATGGTTAATGCATAGACAAAACCGATGATTAGGGCTATGATGATGCCACCAAGACCTGAACGCATAAAGAGATAGCCAACCGCATAACCAACCAAGGCCAAGAGTAGGAAGAAAACCAGCAACAAAATCCACGTTTTTCGTTTATTGCTCGCAATTTGATCAAACAACATCTTAGTCACCTAATCCGCTAAAGTCAACTTTAGGAACTGCCTTTTCCTCTTCAGGTGTTTGAAGGAAGTCTGCAGCTTTAAAGCCAAATAGTCCCGCGATGATGTTACTTGGGAAGCTTTCAAGTTTTACATTGTAGTTGCTGACAACACTGTTGTAGAGTTGGCGAGAATATGAAATTTTATTTTCTGTATTAGTCAACTCTTCTTGCAATTTGATAAAGTTAGCACTAGCCTTCAACTCTGGGTAATTCTCTGCTACTGCAAAGATACCAGAAATCTGGCGGGTAAGGGCATCACTGGCCTTCATAGCTTCAGCTGGTGACGTTGCTGCGGCTACTTGTCTACGAAGTTCTGTTACTTTTTCCAAGGTAGAACCTTCATATTTCGCATAGCCTTTGACTGTTTCAATCAAGTTTGGGAGGAGATCATTACGACGCTTCAACTGAACATCGATCTGGCTCCAAGCCTCCTTGGTTTGCATACGATTTTTAACCAAACCGTTATAGCTAACAATCACAAAAATAACAATCAGAGCTAAAACTCCAAGAATAATCCAAGTCATAATCTTATTCCTTTCTGCTTTTAGATTACTACCAGTATATCAAAATTTTAATGAATATGGTAAAATAAGATGATACTAGAGAAGGAAAAAACTATGAAACCAGAAACATTTTACAGCCTACTAGCTGAGCAAAATCTTCCACTTTCGGACAAGCAAAAGAACCAATTTGAACGTTATTTTGAACTCTTGGTCGAGTGGAATGAAAAGATTAATTTGACAGCTATTACAGACAAGGAAGAAGTTTATCTCAAACATTTTTACGATTCGATTGCACCCATTCTACAAGGCTTGATTCCCAATGAAAATATCAAACTGCTTGATATCGGAGCTGGGGCAGGATTTCCTAGTCTGCCGATGAAAATTCTCTATCCTCAGCTAGATGTGACCATCATTGATTCTCTAAATAAGCGCATCAACTTCCTTCAGCTTTTGGCTCAGGAGCTGGATTTGGACGGTGTACATTTTTACCATGGCCGTGCCGAAGATTTCGCTCAAGACAAGAACTTCCGTGCTCAATATGATTTTGTAACAGCTCGTGCGGTTGCCCGCATGCAGGTCTTGTCTGAATTGACCATCCCTTACCTTAAAGTTGGTGGCAAACTATTGGCACTTAAGGCCAGCAATGCGCCTGAGGAATTGTTAGAAGCTAAGAATGCCCTCAATCTCCTTTTTAGTAAAGTTGAAGACAATCTCAGCTACGCCCTACCAAATGGAGATCCGCGCTACATCACAGTGGTCGAAAAGAAAAAGGAAACACCAAATAAATATCCACGTAAGGCTGGCATGCCCAACAAACGCCCGCTTTAATCCTATCAATAGCGCACCCTTGTTTAAAGTTGAGTAAAAATGATTTACAAAATCATTTCTCGCTCTTACATTTCTAGGCTCGGGAAAAAATGATTTACAAAATCATTTCTCGCTCTTACATTTATAGGCTCGGGAAAAAATGATTTACAAAATCTGCCTCGCTCTTTTATTTCTAGACTCGGGAAAAATTCGTTTACAAAACGAATTTTTTCTGCTATACTATCACAAGCAAAGGTTTTTAATGTCATCCTGTGAGGTGACGAAGACGCAGATATATATGAAGTTCTTTAAGAATGGAATAATCTATTTTAAAGAAGTCTTACTCTGAGAGCCTATTGCTGTAAAATAATGGGCTCTTTTTGATGCCCAAAAGTGAGGTTTTTATGAAACAGGAATCAACTGTTGACTTGTTACTAGACGTTGATCAACGTCCTTCTGCTGGTAAAGGTATTCTTCTAAGCTTCCAGCACGTTTTTGCCATGTTTGGTGCAACCATCCTCGTTCCCTTAATTTTGGGAATGCCTGTATCTGTTGCCCTTTTTGCATCAGGTGTTGGGACACTCATCTACATGATATCAACTGGCTTTAAAGTTCCAGTCTATCTCGGATCTTCCTTCGCATTTATCACAGCTATGTCCCTTGCTATGAAAGAAATGGGTGGTGACGTCTCTGCTGCTCAAACTGGGGTTATCTTGACTGGTTTGGTCTATGTCCTTGTGGCTGCAAGTGTTCGTTTTGCAGGTACAAAATGGATCGATAAACTCTTACCACCAATCATTATCGGACCTATGATTATCGTTATCGGTCTTGGACTAGCTAGTTCTGCTGTAACGAATGCTGGACTTGTAGCGGACGGAAATTGGAAAAATGCTCTTGTAGCAGTTGTTACTTTCTTGATTGCTGCCTTTATCAATACTAAAGGAAAAGGCTTCCTACGAATCATTCCTTTCCTCTTTGCTATTATCGGTGGTTACCTCTTCGCACTAACTCTTGGCTTGGTTGATTTTACACCAGTTCTTAAAGCTAACTGGTTTGAAATTCCTGGTTTCTACTTGCCGTTTAGCACTGGTGGTGCCTTTAAAGAATACAATCTTTACTTTGGTCCAGAAACCATTGCCATCTTGCCAATCGCTATCGTAACAATTTCTGAACACATCGGTGACCATACCGTCTTAAGCCAAATCTGTGGCCGTCAGTTCCTGAAAGAACCAGGACTTCACCGTACACTTCTCGGTGACGGTATTGCAACATCTGTATCTGCTTTCCTCGGTGGACCAGCCAATACGACTTACGGTGAAAATACAGGGGTTATCGGGATGACTCGTATCGCTTCTGTCTCTGTTATCCGTAATGCAGCCTTTATCGCAATTGCACTTAGCTTCCTTGGTAAATTCACTGCCTTGATCTCAACAATCCCAAGTGCTGTACTTGGTGGAATGTCCATCCTTCTCTACGGAGTTATCGCCAGCAACGGTTTGAAAGTCTTGATCAAGGAGCGCGTTGATTTCAGTCAAATGCGTAACCTCATCATTGCTAGTGCTATGTTGGTTCTTGGGCTTGGTGGAGCCATCCTCAAAGTAGGACCAGTTACCCTTTCAGGTACTGCTTTATCAGCTATGACAGGTATCATCTTAAACCTGATCTTACCATACGAAAACAAAGACTAGTCATCTATACACACAAAATCCACTCAGTTGAGTGGATTTTTCTGATTTCTTACCTTCCCCAGGCAATCAAGAGATACATGAGGCTAGAACCAAACATGTCTGCCAGAGCATGCATGAGGAAAAATGGCAAAAGATTTTTCACCTTATATTTGTACAAAAAATAATAGAATAAGCCATAAACTACACCAATAACCAGCGCCCATACTAATCCTTGATAAGTGTGAAAAGAAATCCGAATAATGGTAGAATAAAACAAAACCCTCCACTTGTGCTTTTCTTTCACTGAGGTCAACAACCCTAGAAAGAAAAACTCTTCATAGAAGCCATTTAGCAAGGCATAGGCAATTGCCATCGGACTAAGCGCTAGGAATTTCCGTATAACTTCCATGGGATCTATGTGGGCAAAAAGAGCTGGATTTAAGTAATTGTATTCACCAGTTAGTGTCGTCACCAAGTCTCCAAACAATCCCACAATGGCAAATATAAATGGAACCCAAAAGAGAAGGGACCAGGTCCAACGAATAGGAAGCTGATTGAAATCATAATTCCGAATCAAAAGGTAAAGCAAGGCCAAGGTCAGAAATATCACTTGCAGAGTGAAGTTGCTCGAATAGGCCGCTCCTTCGCCGACAGTATCACTTGCCGTATTCATTGTAGTTGACAAACCTGTGGGAAACATACTTGCTAAAAAGAGCTCCGTTGAACGAATGATAAACAGGCCAAACATTAGAACTGTGATAATCAAAATGTCAAACCATCTCAAGTAGCGCAGGGGCTTAGTTGGGTGAATGCTTTGTAAAATTTTCATATCTCCTCCTTCTAGCAGTTAAAGATTGGTTTATTGTAAGAAAAGAAACTTAAAATTCTATAAAATTCCACTCCCATTCCTTATCCTTGATCAGTATTTCGATAGGATATTCAAAACAACCACTTTTTACGAGTAACTAGTTTCTCATTCAACCTTCCGTTTGTTTTCTATCAACAAATCTTTCAAAGAAATGATAGTTACCGCAAGTAAAATCATAGCCATACCGACAAAATCAATCGCGTAGAATTGCTCCTTCATAATCAGAAAAGCAAAGAAAACAGCTGAGACGGGTTCTATAGAAGCCAATAAACTAGACTTAACAGGGCCTATCAGACTAGCTCCTTTTAGGAAAGCTGTGTAGGCAAATACTGTTCCAATGATGATAATGCCAGCAAATGCAAAAAGAAAATCCAAGCTGGTCGGTATACTGGCCTGCAAAACTCCTGTGAAGGGAATAGCCCCTACACCAGAAATAACCATGCCTACACCAATCACCAACATACTTCCCCACTTCTTAATCAAAGTGATAGGAAGGATGATATAGAGGGCATAGGTCAAGGCTGAAAAGAGGCCCCAGAAAAGACCAGCAGGTGTGACCGACAACTGGTCAAGTTCCCCATGCGTCGCGATCAGAAAAGTTCCTCCTATGGCTAATCCAATCGAAATAATCTCAGCTAGAGTCGGAGCTACCTTATCTTTCATGCAGGTATAAACCAAGATCCCAACGGGACATACATACTGAAGAACTGTCGCCGTTCCAGCATTGGTTTCCTGAATGGCAGAAAGATAGGCAAACTGGTTTAAGAAAAGTCCAAACAAGGCAAATAACAAGAGATATAAAAGGCTTTTTCCGTCTTTTAAAAAAGCAAAGAGTTTATCCTTTGCAGTCGCATAGGTTAAAAATACCAGAGCCAATCCTGCAATGATAAGCCGCAGATTGGTCAAGACTAGAGCGGAAATCCCATGTGCCATCAGGTATTGACCACTGGTTCCAGACAAACCCCAAGCAATCCCTGCAACTACTGTGAATAGTGTTCCTTTTACGGTTTTTGACATGCTTTCTCCCTACTCTCCCCTACGAATCATATCCATGACTTGGTTTCGATCAACTATCCACTGGGCACGCTCATCCTTCTCATACGTTCGATTAGATAAAAAGATAGCAGCTTCCTGTTTCTCTCTATTCCACATGATGAAGGTACCTGTATAACCCGTATGGTCGAGCCAAGCTTCTTCCAGATTCCAGGCTAGCGAACGCTCCTTATCATCTAAAGGAGAAAAATTGCGGATCAAATCTGCAGCAAAATCATCTTTCAAGTAATGTTCCAGAAAGATTTGCAAATCCTTAACAGTTGAAAATAAACCAGCACTTCCAGCATGTTTTCCTAAAAGACGAGCTTTGGGATCGTGGATGTTTCCGGCTTCCACTCCTCTCACTGTTGGTACAGCATGCTCTACGGGGCCAAACTTGGTTTCCGTCATTCCCCATGGGTCCAAAACTTGTTCTTCTATAATCTGATCCAAGTCTTGTTCAAAGATTTTTTCCAAAAGAAAGCCTAGGAGTAAAAAGTGAACATCCGAGTATAGAAAAGCAGACTGATTTCGTCTGTTGAGGTGAAACATGGCTTCTTTTAATTCAGGAGCTGTCAAGAGATCCCGATTGGGAATAAAGGGATCTAAGTCTGTAGCATGGGTCAGAAGTTTACGGATAGTGATATCTGGGTAATCACACTCAGGCAGAAAATCTGTCACTGGTCGGTCAATATTTAATTTACCTTGTTGCCACAAGAAGGTAAAGACTGTTCCCACTCCCACAACCTTACTCACACTAGCTAGGTCATAGACCAGTCCCAACTCTGTTTTTAAGCCCCGTTCTGGATCACTCAAGCCCAGATAAGACTCTCTCCATTCACCATCCTTAAAATACGCAAAAGAGGCCCCGGGATAGACCCCTGCCTCGATTTGATTTTCTATTTTTCTTAGAATTTTTTCCCACTTCATGCTTCTTCAAACCACAATTCGATGTTATTGGTATCTTTACCAAGGAAGAATTTTTCAGACTTGGGAACAAAATAGCCTGTCTTTTCAAATTTCTTACGAAGACTGGTTAAATCTAAATCCTTCACTAAAAATTTTATCATAGATAAATCCCAAGTGACGTTGTTTTCAACAGCTAAATCTGGACCTTGCCCTTCCGTAAAGGTGATAACTATCCCCACTTTTTCAGGATCGAGTATACTCTCCGTCCCCTCAGGCAGACGCAACTCCATAGAAATCTCAAATTGACTCAAGTATTTTATACTTTTATTTGAAGAAAATTCAGGAACAGTTTCCAGTGGAACCAAATCTCTTATATCATTTTCCGCATGAACAAGGATCACATCCTGTTCAGGAGAAACAATCTCAAAAGCATAACCACGGCTTCCTTTAAATAGGCGAGGAAGAGACTCCATCTGTGAAAGAAGATCCTCAATTTCAGAAGGATTCTTAACTTTTACCAAGAGTCTAGCTAACTTCTTAAGCCCTTCAACTTTCCGAGTACGCATACTGGGAGCCTCTTCAAGAATCAACTTTTCAACACCTGTTTGATCACCAAGTGAAAGGAAAGCAGATTCTTCTAATAAGGGCTTCATCCCAAGAGTTTCAATGTAAAATTTTTCGTTTAATTTTCGGTTATTGACCTTCAAAGTCGGAATAATTTGTATCATTTGATTTGCATTCATAGCTTCCTCCAACTCTTTTATTTTAAAGGATTTTAGGATTTTTTACAAGCTATTCCACTTAAATTCTAGAATTTTTTACAAAAATTTCCGATAAAAAAACTGGGGTTCCCCAGTTTCATTTTATTATAGGTAAAGTAGTTTAAAGACTGCTACTGCTGCAATACCAGCTGCGATTGGTGCTACAACTGGAACCCATGCATACCACCATTTTGAATCACCCTTGTGTTGACCAAGAACTGATTTTGGAAGGAGTTCGTGAAGAAGACGTGGTCCGAAGTCACGAGCTGGGTTCAAACCAGGTCCAGTAGGTCCACCAAGTGAAGTTACCAAGGCCATAACTAGGAAACCAAGTGCCAAGTGAGCTACAGCAGAAGAACCGTTTGTAGCTTGTGCAAAAATATTGTGGACAGCATTTTTTACATCTGATTCTGCAATTTGTTGGCCTGCTAATGTAGCTTGCTGCACCTGTTGTTGAACAGTAGATTCTGCTACAGCTTTTAGTTCAGCTCCAAAATGCAATTTTGTCAAACCAAGTGCTGCAAAGAAGAGAACAAATGAACCTACAAACTCATTTAGGAAACCGTTAACAGTAGCTGCAAAACGTGATTCTTTTGTACCGTGGTCGATGCTTGAAATCGTTGAGAAGGTACCCAAGATATTGTTTGGGTTTTCTGTTTTCAAGTAGTATGGACGGTGAGTCGCTACAACCAAAGCTTGACCAAAGATTGCTCCTAAAACTTGCGCAAGGATGTAAAATGGTACTTGCTCCCAAGAGAAAAGTCCGCTAACAGCAAGTCCAAGAGTGAAAGCTGGGTTGATGTGGTTACCAGATACGTTACCAAACATCAAGGCTGGAATCATAACCCCCATACCATAACCAACAGCGATAACGAGCCAGCCACTTTGGTGACCTTTCGTACCTTTAAGTTCAACGTTGGCAACTGCACCATTTCCAAGAATGATCAAAATAGCAGTTCCCAAAAATTCAGTGGCATATTTAATAGCCCATGTAAAATCCATTTGATAGATTCTCCTTAATTTTTTTAGACAATCCTTATTCTATCAATTTTTAGGCCTTTTCGCAACCGATTTTCTAAAAGAATCTCTGGAAAACGCTTTATTTAACTTATTTTTAAGAAAAGGACAAAAGAAGTCAAACTCCCTTCATCCTTTTCATTACTCTTGACGCTGACCAAAGTCCGCAATCATCTGCTCCATCTCTTGGCGACTCGGAGTAGTCAGCATGTAAAGGTAGTCCCCTTGTAGCTCTGCGAAGGCAGCTGGCATGATTTTTTTGACCTTGAATTGCTGGCTATATTTGGCAAGAAGGTCCTCTTCTGAATAAACATAGTTGGCATTGGCACGACGTGATGTAGCTAAACAGTATTGAGGTTCAAACTCTGATACTGGGAACTCTTCTCCTGCGACAATAGCTGCATAACCACGATAGAGATCCAAGGAGTGAGCGAAGTTATAAACATCAATGGTAAAGCCACCTGCAGGACGGTTATTGTACTCAATGGCAATGTAGTCGTCCCCGTCACGGAAAAACTCGATATGGAAAAAGCGTTCTCTCATTCCAAATTCCTTGACTATAGCCTCACCATACTTGCGTAGTTTGGGATCCATATCCTTGAGAACATAGTAGGAATTGTCCATCTTATAAATCATGAGATCAAGTGGTGTATAGGCGTAGTCAAAGGTTGTTGAAAAGACGATATTGCCATCCTTGTCCACAAGCCCGTCAAAGGTACAGATTTCGCTAGAAGTGACAAATTTCTCAAAGAAATAAACGGTCGAATGATCCCATTCTTCCTTGAAGTGATGGATATCGTCTTCTGTCTCGAGCTTAAAGGTTGCTGCCGCTCCCACTCCATTATCAGGTTTGGCAATCATTGGTAGACCGATTTCTTTCACTGCTTTATCCACATCTGCTTCCGTCTGGATAACAGCACCAGGTACCACAGGTACACCTGCTTTCTGGAAGAGTTTCTTCATCTCAGACTTAAACTTGGTTTTTTTAAGATCTTCGGGTTTGGCACCAAAGACATTGAATTGTTCTCTAAGTGCTGCGTCCAGTTCTAGCCAGTATTCATTGTGGGACTCGATGCGGTCGATAGGACCATGCTTGTAGAAAAGAAAGGCAACTGCACGTTTGACTTCGTCTATGTTCTCAAGATTATCTACACGGAAATACTCGGTCAAGCTATTGCGCAAAGGTTCATCTAGTTGTTCATAAGGTTCCTGACCAATTCCCAAGACTGTGATGCCTTTATTAGCGAGCTCGATTGTAAACTGTTGGAAGTTTTGCGGATAGTAGGGAGAAATAACAAGGTAATTCATAGGCAACTCCTTTTATAGATACAGGTGTCCAAGAAAATAAGGCATTTGTTTACGCCACCATTCCCAGTCGTGGGCAACATCGTGTCCCCATTCAGCAAACCAGGCTGGAATTTGTTTCTGGTCAAAGGCTTCTTTAAGCTTGTAGAAAGATGGTAGACCATCTTGTTCCCAGGCACCAAGACCCGTACAGACAACGATCTCTGCCTGACGGTAACGATCGATAAACCAGCCGTCATTCTGATTCCAAATATAATCTACTGGCGAGTTTTGGTAAATGGCATCGTCATTGTAGTAATCGCCGACAAAGAAACGTGCGTCGTAAACACCGCTGAGAGCGACCACTTTGGTAAAGACATCTGGATGCTGGAGAAAGAAATTGAGTGCATGATAGGCTCCCATAGAGCAACCAGTCGTCATCATGCCATCAAACCAACCTGTCTTATGCTTGATAAAAGGAATGGCCTCCTCAATCACATAGCGTTCGTAGGCACGATGCATCTCCGCCTGGTCATGACCATTTTTCCAAGTAGCCAACCAGCTCTCACTGTCCACACTGGATAGCGTAAAGAACTGAACACGGCCTTCTTCGATAAAGGAAGCACAGGCATCAATCATGCCAAAATCATAGTATTCATTGTGACTACCTCCAGATGAAGCAAAAACAACAACTGGAATTCCAGCATGTCCATAACGGTTGAGGTACATTTCACGATTAAGATTGCCACTCCAGTGGCTGAGGTTTTCAATATGCATTGGCTTTCTCCTTTCTTAACTTACCATTTCTCTGCAAAAAATCGGAGACAGTCTGGTAAATTTTCCGACCATGGAATCTCACTATGGATGGCACCAGACTGAACTTTTAAGACAAGATTATCCAAGTGTACTCCACCTGCAATCAAATCATGGTAATAGCGAAGCGATGAGTCGATATAGGCTTGCTTGATATTGCCAGCCATCAAGGTCTTGTCCGTATCGTCTGCTTCTTCTGTTCCTACATAAATGAAAATGCGCTGATCAGGCGACAATTTCTTACGCTCGATGTAGCGGTTAAAGGCCTCTTGGTGGAGCCAGTTGGCAGATGAAAAGACTCCTAGACAACCAATTCGGTCTTGGTACTCTAGTCCGATAAACTGGGTAATATTGCCTCCTAGAGACGAACCAATCATAGCCGTATGCTGGCGATCAGCTTTAGTACGGTAGGTCTCATCGATAAAGGGCTTAACCACCTCCATAACAAATTCGGCATACTCCACGCCCTTACCGCCAAACTGCTGCCCTGGAATAGGGGATTCTTGAAACTTCCAAGCCGCATACTCATTCATCCTTCCCATACCATCATTGTCAATGGCTACAACAATCATGCGACTGATATCAGGATTTCGCTTTATGGCTGGAATAATCTTCCAAGAGTGTCCGATATAAGACTCCTTGCTGTAAAAGACATTTTGTCCATCATGAAAGTAAACAACAGGATAAAAACGGTCTGTGTCTTTCTCGTAGTCCTTAGGCAGAAGAACACGCACACGACGCTCTTTTCCAGTATAAGGCACCTTAAGTTTGTGTTCTTTCATTTTTAAGTAAAAGTAGGAATGATTCATTGTCAGAAAACTCTCTATATTCAAAATTTTATCTCATTATACCATAAAAATAGAAAAAAAGTCAGTAATTGTCCATTTTAAGGATAAATAACTAACTTTTCTCATTTAATATTCTAAATTCTTCTGGTTTTTCTGATTAGAGGAGATTGTCAATTAACTCATCGACAGCATCTTTTTCAGCCTGAGGCGTGATCTTAGTAAGCATAATTCCAGCCACTGCTCGCTCAACCAAACCTTCAACATCCATCCATTTTTCATACTTCTCAGCATTCTCTATCTTAGGATTGGTCTTGGGACGGTCAGGCGCAAAAATAGTACAGCAGTCCTCAAACGGCTGGATAGAAATGTCAAAGGTATCGATTTCCTGAGCGATGTCAATGATTTCCAACTTGTCCATCGTAACCACAGGGCGGATGATGGGAGTATTGGTCACAGCGTTGATAGCCTGCATACTTTCCAAGGTCTGGCTCGCTACTTGACCTAGACTTTCCCCATTGATGATGACCAGACCCTTTCTCACCTCACGGATACGGTCAGTAATGCGCATCATAAAGCGACGCGTCAAGGTCATGAGATAGGCTTCTGGCGCCTTTGCCTTGATTTCTTCTTGAATCTCTGTGAAAGGCACCTCGATAAACTGGATATTTCCACCAAACTTGGTCAATTTACGGGTCAAATCTTGGGCCTTCTTGAGAGCTCCAGGGCTAGTGTATGGTGGGCTGGCAAAGTGAACGGCCTCGATATCCACTCCACGTTTAAGAGCTAGATAACCTGCAACAGGTGAATCAATTCCCCCTGACAACATGAGCATCCCCTTACCAGAGGTACCCACTGGCAAACCACCTGCTCCCCGAATAGTTTCATAGGAAAGATAGGCCGCCTCCTCACGAATCTCCACTTGAAGAGTGATATCAGGATTTTTCATTTGAGCTTGAATAGTTGGGATTACGTCGAAAACAGCTCCACCAAGCGTTTGATTGAGTTCACGACTGTCGAGTTCAAAGTTGTGGTCACTACGTCTACTAGAGATTTTAAAGGTCATGCCTTCCTTGTAGATGTCCTGCATAATCTCTTGGACAGCAGTCTTAAGCGTCGCAACAGATTTTTCAACCTTATAAACGGGAGAAAAGTTTTGAATCCCGAAGACTTGTTTGAGAGATTCTGCTACTGCTGTGTAGTCAGCTCCATTGAGGTAAACGTGGGCACGGTCGCGATCAGCGGTTACCTTAACTTGGGGATAGATGGACAAAACATCTGAAATGTTATTGCGAAGTTTATTGATGAACCGCATACGGTTTTTACCCTTGGTTGACAACTCTCCGTAGCGAATCATAATTTCTGAATACTGCATGAATGCTCCTATCTTACTTTTCTAGTTTGATTGTAAATTAATTTTAGCTTGGTCAAAAACTGCTCAACCTGACTCATATCATTTTCCAGGTCTAGGCTTAGACGCACAGCTGACTGGGCCTTATCTTTGTCCACTCCCATGGCAATCAAGGTCCCCGCAGGTTTTCCTGCCTTGGACGAACAAGCAGAGGTTGTGGAAATGAAAATGTCATAGTCTTCAAATGCGTGAACAATGACTTCACCACGAACACCCTTAATCCCAAAAGTTAGGATATGAGGGGCGAAGTCTTCCTCATCTGAAAAGATAAAAATATCTGGATAGTCCAAAAGCGCTTGGCGAATGACTGATCTCATCTGTCCTGTCTTACTAGCAAAGATAGCTAACTTTTCCATAGACAAACGGAGAGCCTTTGCTGTCGCTGCAATCCCTGCCACATTTTCAGTTGTCGAGCGATAATCGTGCTCTTGACCACCACCAGTCAACAGAGGCGTAATTTTCTTACCAGACTTGATATAGACAAAGCCAACACCTCTGACACCATGAAACTTATGACTCGAAAAGGTTGCGAAATCCACTCGTTCTGTCAGATATTTTTCAGTCGGAATTTTAGCAAGTGCCTGAACTGCATCAACGTGGAAGGAAATAGTTGGCTTGTCTGCCAAGAGTTCTGAGATGGCCTCAATAGGTTGAATAGACCCAATTTCATTGTTCACAGCCATGACTGAAACAAGCGTCGTATCAGGTCGTATCAAATTCGCTAGAGCCTCAACATCCACAAATCCTTTCTCATCAACCGGAGCAAAATCCACCTCAAAACCTTGACCTTTCAGCCAGAGGGCTGATTCCTTGACTGCTGGATGTTCAATTGCTGATACGATGATGTGCTTGCCAAACTGGGCTTTTTCAAAGGCCACACCCTTGATGACCCAGTTATCCCCTTCTGTTCCTCCAGAAGTAAAGAAGATTTCATCACTCTTCTTGCCAATCAAATCTGCAATTTGCTGCCGGGAAGCATCTAAAATTCGTGTTGCCTGGTCTCCCAAACGATGGAGACTGGATGGATTTCCTACAATTTTTGAAGCGACCTGCATATAGGTTTCAAGTGCTTCAGGATAGGGCTTAGTTGTCGCCGAATTATCAAAGTAGATCATGTTTTCTCACGCTTTCTAAAATCACTCCTTCTATTTTATCATGAAACGAAGCTTACGACAAGAAAGGGAAGTTTCTCTTTTTTTAAGATTTTTTTAAAGAAATGAGGTATAATAAATCATAATCAAAGGAGAGTATCATGTCTAACTATCGTAGAACTTCAAAACCAAAAACAGAACACATCAAAAAGGGATTCACTGTCTTTCAAAAAACGATTGCTACCATCGGTAGTATCCTTGGCCTAATCACCGCTACTATCACCATCATGAACGCCATGGATAATAGCAAAAACAATAAAAAAGAGCCTACAACAACCCAAACAACTGTTGTCAAGGAAATTCAAAAGGAATCGCCTCAGGAAAATACTACACCTAACAAGGACAACACTTCTACTAAAGAAAATACCCCACAAGAAGAAACTCCTCAATCCAATAAAAAAGAAGAGCAAAAAGAAGATAAGAAAACAACAACTCAGGACTCTTCTACACCAGCTACAAATAAAGAAACAAGCGATAACGGAACACAGTCAAATACTACGAGTACTGAAACTAAAACGAATCAGTAATCACCAAAATAGCTTCCTTCCAGATTTGGAAAGAAGCTATTTTTTATTGTTGCAATACTTTTCGCGGTTTGGTTCCCTCAGCTGGACCGATAACACCCGCCATTTCGAGTTCTTCCATAAGGCGGGTCGCACGGTTAAATCCAACAGACAAACGACGCTGAATCATAGAAGCACTAGCTTTCTGCGTCTCGATAACCAGAGCCTTAGCTTCTTCAAAGAGCGGATCGCCACCAGCTTCACCATCAGGTAAATCTCCTTCATTTTCAGAAACTTCTCCTGGGTCAAAACTCTCATCGTAATCCGCATCCGCCTGAGCTTTGATGAAGTTTACGATGCGTTCAACATCATCATCCGAGATAAAGGATCCTTGCAGACGGACTGGGTGATTTTCATCAATTGGTTTAAAGAGCATGTCTCCTCGACCAAGCAGTTTTTCAGCTCCATTCTCATCCAAGATAGTTCGTGAATCTGTACCTGAGGATACAGCAAAAGCCACACGAGATGGGACATTGGCCTTGATAAGTCCAGAGATAACATCAACCGATGGACGTTGCGTTGCGAGAATCATGTGAATCCCTGCGGCACGCGCCTTCTGTCCAAGACGGATGATGGCATCTTCCACTTCCTTGCTAGCCACCATCATGAGGTCTGCCAACTCATCCACAATAACAACAATCAAAGGAAGTGGTACTTGTTTGTACTCAGATTGGCTATTAAATTCCTCGACCTTGGCATTATAGCCAGCGATATTTCGCACTCCAACCTTAGCGAAGAGTTCATAACGGTTTTCCATCTCATCCACAACCTTTTGCAGAGCCTTGCTGGCCTTGCGTGGATTTGTCACAACTGGAATCAAGAGGTGAGGAATGTCATTGTAAACCGATAACTCAACCATCTTTGGATCCACCATCATAAACTTGACCTGGTCAGGTCTTGCCTTCATCAGAATGCTAGCGATAATACCATTAACTGCGACTGATTTCCCTGATCCTGTCGAACCTGCAACGAGTAGGTGGGGCATCTTGGAAAGGTCAAAGGTGCGAGCAGTTCCATTGACCGCCTTCCCTAGAGGAATTTCGAGGAGATTTTCTGGTTTAGTTTGAGACTGTTCCCAGAGTTCACGGAAGGAAACGGTCGCAATCTCAGAGTTGGGCACTTCGATTCCGACTAGGGATTTACCAGGGATCGGAGCCTCAATCCGAACATCCTTGGCTGCTAGAGCTAGCGCTAAGTCGTCTGCTAGATTGGAAATGCGGTTAACCCGTACCCCAACGGCTGGCTTGACTTCATATTTTGTAACAGATGGACCGATTTCAGCCCGTTCCACCGTTACCTTGATACCAAAGCTGGCAAAGGTTTCTTCTAGGATTTTGATATTTTCTCGAACAATCTTCTTTTCCTTGGACTGATCTTTGGGTTTATCTGGCGCAAAGAGTTGCAAGCTTGGCAGCTTGTATTCGAGGGCTTCCTTGGCAGAAAAATCAACCTGCACCTCTTCATCCTCAAAGTCTTCTTCCACATCTGGAACGTCAAAATCAGCTTGAGGGAGGATAATCTCCGGTTCGATCCATTCTTCCTCAGGAATTGGGTGGAAATCGTAGTCTGGTACCTCTGATAAGATTTCTCCCGTTTCAGGATCTACAGGAGGAAGCGGCAGCGCATCCTGCTCTTCTAGTTCTCTCTGAATTCTTGCTGCTTCTTCAGCTTCTTGACGAGCATTCTCTTCTTCTCTCTTGATGAAGCGTTCCTGTTTTCTCTGTTCCTGTTTTTCCATGAAGGATCTGAACTGAGCTCCAATAAAGGCTGCAACATCATAAATAGACCAAGGACTAACCAAGAGTGCCCCAACTAGAATCAAGAGGACTCCAATAAAGTACGATCCGATATTTGAGAAAAGAAAGGCAATAGGGATATAAAGTCCAACACCAAGCAGGCCTCCACCAGCAAAGCTCGTCACCCGCATACCAGTCAGGTCCGTCATAACTTGAGCCAAGGTTCCTTTTAAAACTGACTGCTCCAAGCCATATTTCCATACCAAGTAGGCCTCAAAAATCAAGAGCAAGCCAGCAAAGATACAAAGAAATCCTGACAGAAGCCCCTCCTTCTTGCGTATCCATTTAAAAAGAAAAAGATAGATGAGGAGGGCACCTATAGCCATGTAGGCCAAACTTCCGACCACCAGTCGAATGAGATTATAAAGAGTAATACCAGCCGCGCCGAGTTTGAGGGCTGCAATAATCAACAATAAGGCAATTCCTAAGGAAATCAACATCCTCTGAATAGCCTGTTTTCTTTCGAGTTCTGCTTTAGACGGTCTTCGTCTTGTTTTTGTAGTATTCTTGTTTGCCATTCTTTTATTATACCATATTTCACAGCCATTTCGAACAGAGAAAAAGATTGCACCAAAGGGTACAATCTTTCTATTTTGATACTTTTTTATGCTTGTGGTTTGCGTAGGTAACCATAAACCACACCACTTACGATTGCTCCAATCAAGACAAAGACTAGGTAAAGTAGGGCATTTGAAGTTAGAGCGATAACGAAGATTCCTCCGTGTGGCGCCATGAGTTTGATACCTGCAAGACCAACGAGTCCACCTGCTACTGCCGAACCAAGGATAAAGCTTGGGATCGCACGAGCTGGGTCAGCGGCACCAAATGGAATCGCTCCCTCGGTGATAAATGACAAGCCCATGATGATGTTTGTCAAACCAGAGTTGCGTTCTTCTTTGGTAAATTTATCTTTGAAAAGAAGAGTTGCGACGAAGATGGCAAGTGGTGGCACCATTCCTCCAGCCATAACTGCCGCCATAGCTACAGAACCACCTGAAGAAACAGTCGCTGCAAGCGTACCTGTACCAAAGACATAGGCAGCTTTGTTGACTGGTCCACCCATGTCGACAGCCATCATTCCACCAAGAACGATACCAAGAAGGACAGCTGAACCGCCTCCAAGACCGCCTAGGAAGTCATTCATCGCAGTGTTGATTGCTGCCATTGGAATATTGACAGCCAACATAACAAATCCTGTCAAGATTGTTCCAAGAAGTGGCAAGAGAAGGATTGATTTAGCCCCTTCAAGTGAACGAGGAACTTTAACGTATTTCTTGATAGCGAGAACCAAGGCACCTGCGATAAATCCACCAACAAGGGCACCTAGGAAACCAGATGATACACCTGCAAGAGTTGAAGTTGCTTCACCACCTGCGGCATAAGGAATTTTACCAAAAGCAAAACCTTCTTTAGCAATAGCACCAGCCACAAAACCAGCTACCAAACCTGGTTTTTCAGCGATAGAGTAGGCTACATATCCTGCAAAGACTGGAAGCATCAAGCCAAAGGCAGCGCCACCGATTTTCATGAACATGGAAGCTAGCTCATGGTAGGATCCGAGATTGCCAAGACTATCTTGTGGCACACCCAAAGCACCGTCGATCAAGAAAGCAAGGGCAATCATGATACCACCACCGATAACGAATGGCAACATTTGAGATACACCACTCATCAAGTGTTTGTAGAAGGCACCACCAAGGCTTTGTTTTTCGTTACTTGCTGCTGCGGTTTTTGCTCCATTAGCAGCATGGTAAACTTCAGCATCTCCTGAAAGAGCCAAGTTGATCAATTCTTCTGTCTTACGGATACCGTCTGCAACTGGACGATTAACCAATGGTTTGCCATCGAAACGATCCATCTCAACAGCCTTGTCAGCTGCGATGATAACAGCTTTAGCCTTACGGATGTCCTCTGCAGTTAGTTGGTTGCCGACTCCGCTTGCACCGTTGGTTTCAACCTTGATCCCAACACCCATTTCAGCAGCTACTTTTTGAAGGGCTTCTTGGGCCATGTAAGTGTGGGCGATACCTGTCGTACAAGCTGTAACAGCTACGATAAAGTCGCCAGAGTCATTAGCAGGTACTTGAACAGGTTCCTCAGCTTTTTCTGAAGCTTGGTCAAAAAGTTCGATGACTTGGTCAGCTGATGTTACTTGGCGAAGTTTGTCAGCGAAACCGTCTTTCATCAAGTATTGAGACAATTCTGCCAAGGCTGCCAAGTGAGTATCATTTGCACCTTCTGGTGCCGCAATCATGAAGAAGAGATCAGTTGGTTGCCCATCCAAACTCTCATAGTCAACACCCTTGTTTGACTTAGCAAAGAGAACTGTTGCTTCTTTAACAGCAGAGTTCTTGCTGTGAGGCATAGCAATTCCGTCACCCAAACCTGTAGAAGTTAGAGCTTCACGCGCTAAGATTCCTTCTTTAAATGTTTCAAAATCCGTCACATAACCGTGATCTACCAAGCTATGAATCATCTCTTCGATAGCTGCTGTTTTTTCAGTTGCCTGCAAATCCAGCAACATGACATCTTTTCTCAATAGGTCTTGAATTTTCATCGTTTTTCTACCTCAACTTTTTCATATGTTTCTTTAATAAATTCCGCTGTTGCCAAGTCATCCGAGAAGGTAGTTGCCGTTCCGCAAGCCACTCCCCATTTGAAGGCTTCTACCGCATCTTTTGATTTGACAAACTCACCTGTAAATCCGGCGACCATAGAGTCACCAGCTCCCACTGAATTTTTGACTGTTCCCTTGATAGGTTTTGCGAAGTAAGCTCCCTCAGATGTTACAAGAAGGGCACCGTCGCCAGCCATAGAAATGATAACGTTTTGAGCTCCTTTGACCAGTAACTGACGAGCATAGTTCTCGATTTCATCTAAACTTTCGAGTTTCACTCCAAAGATAGCTCCAAGTTCGTGATTATTTGGTTTAACCAAAAGGGGCTGGTAGGCCAAACTATCAATCAAGGTCTGTCCTTCAAAATCACAAACGACTTGCGCACCAGTCTGGCGTGTCAATGCAATCAAATCCTTATAGATAACATTGCCTAGGTTCTTAGCACTCGAACCCGCAAACACAACCGTATCATCTGCTGTCAGACTAGATAAAATAGCTTTCAATTCTTCTAGCTGAGCTGGTTCCACATTTGGACCCGTTCCGTTGATTTCTGTTTCTTGGTCTGCTTTGATTTTAACATTGATACGAGTATCTTCTGCTACTTGGACAAAACGAGTTTCGATTTCCTCTTCTGCCAAAGTATCTGTGATAAATTTACCAGTAAATCCACCGATAAATCCAGTCGCTGTATTTGGAATACCCAAGCGTTTCAAAACTCGACTGACATTGATTCCTTTCCCACCAGCAAACTTATCATCACTGTCCATACGATTGACACTGCCGATTTGAACTTGGTCCAAGCGCACGATATAGTCAATGGATGGATTGAGTGTGACTGTATAAATCATACTTCTATTACCTCCGTTTTCTTCTTAATAGCCTGCAAGAGCTCATGCCCTTGACTTGTGATGACAATAGCGCGTTTGAGAGGTGCTACCTTGGCAAAGCAAGTTTGACCAATCTTTGACGAATCCACCAAGACATAGGTTTGTTTGGCATTCTCTAAAATAGCACGCTTCACAGCTCCCTCCTCCATATCAGGAGTCGTATAATAACCATCGTCCACACCATTCATCCCGATAAAGGCACGGTCAAAGTGCAATTGGTTAATTTGATTAAGAGCAACTCCACCGATACATGCATCTGTTGTCATCTTGACACTCCCTCCAACCATGACAGTTGGAATCTGTTTTTCAACCAACTGAACCGCATGGTGAATGGAGTTGGTCACAACTGTGATATTCTTATTAACCAATTCCTTGATTAAAAAAGCAGTTGTCGTTCCAGCATCAATAAATATAACATCTTGTTCCTTAATAAGAGAAGCTGCTTTCTGAGCCAGTAGCTTCTTCTCTTGAAGGTTTTTGACAGATTTTTCTTGGATGGTTTCTTCTTCCTGCAAAGAGTGGGGTAATTCTGCTCCACCATGCACACGGCGAAGCTTGTTTTCTGCCTCCAACTCATCCAAATCTCTTCGTACCGTTGATTCTGATGTTTCTAATAGACTAACCAATTTTTCTAGGGAAACTACATGATGTTGATTTAACTCCTCTAAAATCAGTTGCTTCCGCTCAGTTTTTAACACCAAATCACCTCCTGTTATCGTTTACACTAATTATTCTAGCACAATTTCCGGCAAAGTCAAGCATTTTTTGTCATTTTCCTTCAAAAACTATCATTTTTGCCAATTCTGGAATTTTTATTGCAAGATGAAGCGCTTTATGGTAGACTATTTTAGTAAGCATTGGAAGATTACTCAAGAGGCTTAAGAGAACGGTCTTGAAAACCGTTAGGCGTGTAACAGCGTGCGTGGGTTCGAATCCCATGTCTTCCGTAGAAAAGAAAAATTATTTTGGGGATACGACAAAAATGTTGTATCCTTTGTTGTATCCTTTTTTACAAAAGACTGCCAAGGAATACCAAAGGCAAAAATAAAAAACGTTGATTTAACAACGTTTTTCCAAGGTTGGTGAAAGAATAATGGAGCCGGTGGGAGTCGAACCCACGTCCAAACACCTGCCAACATATTTGTCTACAACCATAGGTTATGTATTGTTTTAACAGTCCCTCGACACATAACTCAAGCCTAGCAACTGCGAGTCTATCAATCTCTTATCAAACCACTAGACAAGGTTTGATCGTATCTCGCTAATCATAAGACCTGTCATTGAACACGAGCAATCCAAATCGGGTCACGCCTGCTGGTTTTTAGGCAGCTAGAGCGTAAGAAGTGTTATTTTTTGCAGTTATATTTAACTGAGCGTTTACGTCGCCACACGGGTTGCAAAATATGCCTCATAATGTCTGTCGAATCCGTAACGACCCCAAAAGACGATAGAACCATTATAACCTATCTTCATAAAAAATGCAAAATCAAGCCACCTCTTTAGAAAAGATACCCTTTTAAGGCTTCCGATAAGGCTTGATAACCTGCCACACTTAGATGGAGGCCATCCGTTGTATAGGCTGATTGAAGTTGTCCTTCTGAATCTGTCAAACTATCATAAATCGGCACAAAATCTACCTGCATATAGGCGGATGCTAGAGCCTCATAGGCTTGATTCCATTCTCTAATCTTTTCATTGGTTCGGATATAAACGGTCTGCTTGTATTCTTCGCCTTCATTGACTGGCAGAACGGAAAGCAATTTTATCTCTGTCAGTGGATAATCTCGGGCAATTGATTGGATCACTCGCTCAAGATTATCCAAGGCTTCATTCATAGGAACATCTTTTCCGATATCATTTGTTCCAATTAAGAGAACAATTTGATCCACAGCTCCACCATAAAGATGGGCATCCAGATTTTCTAATAATAGTCTCGTCTGGTAACCTCTAATCCCTCGATTGACAATCGTCTTGGCAGTCCCAAACAACTCTTGCAGAGGGTAATATTCCACAATTGAATCTCCGATAAAGATGATATCTGGCTCTAGAACAGAAACTTGATTCAATTCACGATACTTGGTTTGAATCTTTTCCTGCTCCTTTAAGAGCCAATTCTCTAATAACTGTACTGCCACCCTATCCCTCTTTCTCTAACCAATTTTCTAGGACTTGATAAACACCCGCCTGGCTGTTGGCTGGAGCTAGGGCAGTCGCAACTGCCTTAGCCTCATCATCAGCATTTTCCATAGCATAAGCAATTCCAGCCATCTCCAACATCTCAACATCATTTTCGCTATCACCGAAAGCCATGATTTGTTCCGATTTCAAATTCCAATGCTTGAGTAATTTTTCCAATCCCCAAGCCTTGTGAACACCAGCCTGCAGGATATCGATACAGCCATAACCGCTAGAAACAGCTCTTACACGGCCGTCAAAGAGGTCATTGATTTCCTGCAAAACAGAACTAGAGCGTTCCTCTCCAACGACCATACTCATCTTTAGCACTCCACCAAAGAGGTCTGATTGAAAATCTTCCACAAAATTCATTCGTTGATAGAGTCTTTCAATCATCTCTGGAGTCATAAATTTATCAAGTTCTGTAAAAACAGTTCCTTTCTTGACAAAACCACCATTCATACCAGTTACGACGAACTGATCTCGGCACTCTCTCCCCTTAAAATGAACTAAAGCCTTGTCAACCATAGCATCATCCCAGGTCTGCGCTTGAATCAGTTCATTGTTTTCAAAAATTCGCGCCCCGTTGGCAACTACTAGGACTACTCGTTCAGCCAAGTGTCCCAACAATTCTCTCATACGATGGATTTCATTTCCCGTCGCAATGACAAAACGGATATTCCTTTTATCCAACTGATCCAAAATTTTTTCCAAGCGTGGAAGATCCAACTGACCTCTCGGATCTAGCAAGGTTCCATCCATGTCTGTTGCAATTAATTTAATCGTCATCATATCTCCTTTAGGGTGAGCACCTACCACTTCAACCCTACATGTTCATTCATTTCTTTGTAGGCCGTGTCAATTCGTTCTTTGGTCGCCTCGTCCAACTTATCACGGTGACTGCCCCCCTCGATGAAGTCCTCTAGGATATAGGTCTGATAGAGGAAGAGCGGATAGCCTTCTGGAGAGTAAGTTCCTTTTGGAGTTCGATTAACCCACGTTGGATGCGCTTTGGCAGTTTCAATCCTTGTTTTGCCATCTTTTTTCTTAATGGTCACATCCATGAGAACACCGCGCTCCGTCCACTTGGCATTTTCCTCGTCTTGCATGGTTTCAATGCGTTGGTTTGATAGGAAATTTCCCATGGAGTAGATGATGAGTTTTTTGTCACCATCTTTTTCAACCGTTTCAGCAGGTTCAACGACGTGAGGGTGCCCTCCAAAGATAATATCAGCTCCCCAGTCAATCATCTTGTGGTACAGTGTTTTCTGTTCTTCCGTCGGTTCTAGCTGGTACTCAATTCCCATCTGAGGCATGATGACAGTAATATCCGCTTCCTTCTCTGCACGCTCGATTTCTGCCTTCATCTTATCTTCATTCAGGTCAGAAAGATAGCGATTATAATCCTCTTGAGAGATATACTGCTCAATGCCATTAAAACCGTAGGAATAGGCCAGGAGAGCTACCTTGATACCATTGACTTCCTTGATAACTAGTGGAGCTTGGTCTCGGGATTCATGTGTGTAAACTCCGATGGGTGTCATTCCAGCCTTTTCAATAGCTTGAGCCGTTGAAACCACTCCCTCTATCTGTGAATCTAGGATGTGATTGTGAGCTAGGTCTAAAACCTGATAGCCTGCATCCTTGATCGCATCCATGACTTCCCCTGGTGCATTAAAGAGAGGATAACCTGCCAAGTAGTGATCTTTGTTCACCGTTCCTTCAAAGTCACCAATCACCAAATCCGCTTGTTTGAGCCAGGGTTTTACATACTCAAAATTTTCATGGAAATCATAGGTTCCATCTTCTTTAAGAGCTGTTCGGTAGATGGGGATATGGTAGAGAAGGTCACCATTTGCCATGATACGCGCCGTCGTTTCACCAGACTGATCTTCCTTAGACTGACTAGACGTCTGAGCAGAATCAACTGTTTGACCACTCGGACTTGTCCCCTTGTTCCCTTGTACTGCTTGGGTCAACAAGTTCAGCCCCATAGACAAGGAAACTGCAAGCAACAGCACCGTAATAAACTGGGCATTTGTCCAAGATTTATAATTCCTAAAGAAACCAATACTACTCTTCAACAATCCAAAAATAGGACCATGAGACCGTCTATCTTGTCGCTTTTCCATCTTTATTCCCCCCTTGCTTTTACTGCAAGTCTTTTCTTTTATTATACCACAGACAAAAGAGGAATACCGTTTATTATATTATTTTTTAGGAACTTCTGTTACTTTCTTTCTCGCCTATTTTGTGTTATCATGTAGAGGTAATGAAAGGAGAGAAAATGTCTGCTATAGAACGTATTACAAAAGCTGCTCATTTAATTAATATGAACGATATTATCCGTGAGGGGAACCCAACTTTACGCGCGATTGCTGAGGAGGTCACTTTCCCACTGTCTGACCAGGAAATCATCCTTGGAGAAAAGATGATGCAATTCCTCAAAAATTCTCAGGATCCTGTTATGGCTGAAAAGATGGGACTCCGCGGTGGGGTTGGATTGGCCGCTCCTCAGTTAGATATCTCAAAACGCATTATCGCTGTTTTAGTGCCAAATATTGTGGAAGAAGGTGAAACTCCTCAGGAAGCCTACGACCTGCAAGCTGTTATGTACAATCCCAAAATCGTCTCTCACTCTGTTCAGGACGCCGCCCTCGGTGAAGGAGAAGGGTGCCTATCTGTCGACCGTGTAGTTCCAGGCTATGTTGTTCGTCATGCCCGCGTCACTGTTGATTACTTTGACAAGGACGGAGAAAAACACCGCATCAAGCTTAAAGGATACAACTCTATCGTTGTCCAACATGAAATTGACCACATCAACGGAATCATGTTTTACGATCGTATCAATGAAAAAGACCCATTTGCTGTCAAAGATGGACTCCTCATCCTTGAATAAAGAAAATCCCGTTGCAAAACGGGGGTTTGTGTTATAATAGAGGCATGAAAACAAATGATATTGTCTATGGCGTCCACGCCGTTACAGAAGCCCTCCTTGCAAACACTGGAAATAAACTTTACCTCCAAGAAGATCTTCGAGGTAAGAATGTTGAAAAAGTCAAGGAACTGGCTACAGAAAAGAAGGTATCCATTTCTTGGACTTCAAAAAAATCCCTCTCCGAGATGACCGAAGGCGCTGTTCACCAAGGTTTTGTTCTACGAGTGTCCGAATTTGCCTATAGCGAGCTGGATCACATCCTTGCAAAAACACGCCAAGAAGAAAATCCACTTCTGTTGATTCTGGATGGTCTAACTGACCCTCACAACTTAGGCTCTATCTTAAGGACTGCTGATGCGACCAATGTTTCAGGTGTCATCATTCCCAAGCACCGTGCTGTCGGAGTGACTCCTGTCGTTGCCAAAACGGCCACAGGTGCTATTGAGCATGTACCGATTGCGCGAGTTACCAACCTCAGTCAAACCCTAGACAAACTCAAGGCTGAAGGCTTCTGGACCTTTGGAACGGATATGAACGGTACTCCTTGCCACAAGTGGAATACAAAAGGGAAAATCGCCCTCATCATCGGAAATGAAGGAAAAGGCATCTCTAGCAACATCAAAAAACAGGTCGATGAGATGATTACTATTCCCATGAATGGGCATGTTCAAAGTCTCAATGCCAGTGTTGCTGCAGCCATTCTCATGTACGAAGTTTTCCGAAACCGACTATAAAAAAGTTTCCAATCAAGTGATTGGAAACTTTTTTCTTAACTATGTTCTGTAATAAATTTGTAAGCTTCTTGACCAGCGATAGCCCCATCTCCAACTGCTGTTGTCACTTGGCGAAGGTCTTTCTGGCGAACATCTCCAACTGCAAAGATACCGTCAACGGCAGTTTTCATGTGATTATCTGTCACAATCCAGCCTGCCTGGTCTTGAATATTCAATTCTTTAACAAAATCGCTAACAGGATCCAAACCGACATAGATAAAGACACCACCGAAGGCTTGCTCTGTCACTTGACCTGTTTTCACATTTTCAAAAACGACAGATTCCACTCGGTTTTCACCTTTAATTTCCTTAACTACAGAGTCCCAGATAAAGTTGACTTTCTCATTAGCAAAGGCACGGTCTTGCAAAACCTTTTGAGCACGAAGTTCATCTCGACGGTGAACAATAGTGACAGATTTGGCAAAGCGAGTCAAGAATAGAGCTTCTTCTACCGCTGAATCTCCACCACCAACTACGAGCAAGTCTTGATCACGGAAGAAAGCTCCATCACAGACCGCACAATAGGAAACGCCTCGGCTATTTAGTTCTTCTTCTCCAGGAACACCCAAAAGACGGTGTTTAGACCCAGTTGCCACGATGACAGTACGGGTTTCATAAACTTGGTCATCAGTGATGACCTTCTTATAGTCAGCATGATCTTCAATCTTTTCAACAAATCCATAAAGGTGCTCTACTCCAAGATTTTCAAGAGGTTCAAACATCTTCTCTGCCAATTCAGGTCCACTAATATTGGCATATCCAGGATAGTTTTCGATATCAGATGTGTTGTTCATTTGCCCGCCTGGCAGACCACCTTCAATCAAAGCCACTTTCAGATTACTGCGAGCGGCATATAAGGCAGCTGTCATTCCCGCAGGTCCAGCACCGATAATAATCGTATCGTACATTTCGATTCCTTCTTTCTTGTTGTAACTATCTTTATTCTAACTGTTTGAAGTTTATTTAGCAAGCATTATGCTCTGAAAACTAAAATGAGACTCATGACGGCAAAGGATAATACTGGAATCACCAAAACCCCAATCATAATCATATCATAGAGATGGGCTTGACGGGCCTTGGCTGTCTTGTCCACACCAGACATAGCTCGCAATCCAATCCAAATCCCTAAAGAAATCACGACGAGAATGGTCGTTAAGATCAAACTCTCGAAATATAAAGAAAATAAATGCAGTAGCATGATCTCTCTCGTTTCTATCTTTTTTAAAGAGTAAACTCAGCTAGTCCAACTAACTGAGTTTTCCTTTTACTATTATATCAAATATAAGTCCGTTTGTAACTAGCGAAGAATTCTTTTGTCCGTTCTTCTTTCGGATGATTGATGATTTCATCCGGTGTGCCTGACTCGATGATTTTCCCTTTATCTAGGAACAAAATCTTATCTGCAACTTGGGCTACAAAAGACATGTCATGACTAACCAAAATCATGGTCTGACCTGACTTGGCAGCATCTGCAATAGACTTTTCTACCTCACCGACCAATTCTGGGTCAAGGGCTGAAGTGGGTTCGTCCAAGAGCAAGACATCTGGTTTCATAGCAAGCGCACGCGCGAGGGCAACCCGTTGCTTCTGTCCACCTGATAAGTGGCGAGGATAATGGTTTTCACGGTCAGAAAGACCAACCTTGGCCAACTCTTCCTTAGCGATTTTGGTTGCTTCCTCGTCCGATAATTTCTTAACAACAACCAAACCTTCCTTGACATTGTCAAGAGCAGTTCGGCGCTCAAACAAATTAAACTGTTGGAAAACCATAGACAACTTGCGACGAAGGGTTAGGATTTCTTCTTGGCTAATCTGAGAAAAATCAACTTTAAAATTGTCAATCTGAATCGTTCCACTATCTGGAGTTTCAAGGTAGTTCAAACTACGAAGAAAGGTTGATTTCCCAGCTCCAGATGATCCAATCAAGGCCACTACTTCCCCTTTTTGAATATCCAAGTCCAGATGATCCAAGACAGTCTGTCCTGAAAAGGATTTGCTTAAATTCGAAATCTTAATCATTAACGAAGGTCTCCTTTCACATCTGTAGACACTGTATCCGGCGCGGAAATAGCCATTTTCTTCTCGATAAAGCGACCGAGGCTTTCAATTCCGATATTGACTACCCAATAAACAAGGGCCACGGAGATGAAACGCTCAAAGTAACGATAATCGGCTCCACCCAAAATTTGAGCCTGAGCAAAGACTTCTACAACACCTGCACTAAAGGCTAGAGAAGTTCCCTTGGTCAAACCGATAAGAGAGTTAATCAAAGTCGGCGTCGCTACCACCGCTGCATTTGGAATAATCACGCGACGGTAAACTTGAGCTCGCGTCATACCCAAACTACGCGCCGCCTCAATTTCACCTGGATTAACAGAAAGGATGGCTGCACGAATCGTTTCACTTGCATAAGCCGCCTCATTAAAAGCAAAGGCTACAATCGCAAAAAGCGCCGCTGGAATCGCATTGATATTGAAACCAGTTCCCCATTGTTGATTGATAGCTTTCAGTGCCAAAGGAATTCCGTAGTAGGTCAACATAAGTTGGACTAGGATTGGGGTACCTTTTAAGAAGCTGACAAAAAAGGCCTGCAAGGGATATAGAATCTTAACACGATTGATCTTAACAATGGCGAAAACCAAGGCCAGCACCAAGCCAAAAATCGCACCTCCAAGCGTCAACATCAAGGTTGTAGGCAGTTGTTGGACAATCCTTGGAATTCCATCAAAAACCGAACGCAAGCTAAAGAGCTTACCATCCGGAATGAGCTGCATCAAACTTTGGTACCAATCTGATGCTAAAAATGTTGTAACAGTCATAAAAACATCCTCTCCTGATAATGATTCATTCTATCATACTTCTGCTCGCAAGCAAATTATTTGCTACGGGCTGATCAGACTTTGTCTATCTTCTAGTTTATCACACTTTAAAACAGGGAGGCTATATATTTTACCTATCAAGGAGATAGATAAAAACTATCTCAAACCTAAGTCCTCATAGGTTTTTCTATAGCCGATTTGTTTAACAGCACCATTCTCCACCAAAATTGGACGTTTCAATAACATACCATCACTCGCTAGAAGCTTGGCTGCTTCTTGTTTTGACAAACTTCCCACCTTATCTTTTAGGCCCAGTTCGCGGTATTTAATCCCGCTAGTATTGAAAAATTGTTTCACTTCAAAACCGGAAGTTTCCAACCACTTCAAAATCACGTCTTCACTTGGTGTTTCTTCTACGATGTGGACATCTTGGTATTCCAGTCCAAGTTTATCCAATTCATTTTTTGCTTTCTTACAAGTTGAACATTTTGGATATTCGATAAATTCTAACATCTTCTCTTCTTTCTATTCTTTATTTTCGTGAAAATCAGCCCCTTCATGTTGCAAGAGCCAGGCTTTCTTTTCGACTCCCGATGCATAGCCTGTCAAGCGATTGCCTGACCCCAGCACACGATGACAGGGTACGAGGATGGACCAAGGATTGCGCCCCACTGCTCCGCCAATCGCTTGGGCAGAAGCCACTTGCAGTTCTTGAGCTATTTGTCCATAAGTTACTGTTTGACCATAAGGAATGCTCTGCAAGTAAGCCCAGACTCGCTTTTCAAAATCTGTTCCAATGGGAGCCAGAGGCAAGGAAGACAAATCTTGAGCACATCCATCAAAGTAAGTATCTAAATAGGAAATAACCTGGTCTAGGACAGGATGTTTCTTAACTACTTCTATACTATCTCCAGCGATTCCCCTCTCAAAATGAGTTTGGTCCTGTACCCAAATTCCATACAGATATTGCTTGTCAGCAACTAAGGATAAGGTTCCAATTGGCGACGGGTAGAGCATTTTTGCGCACTTTTTCTGCTTCATTTTTTTAATTTCTGATAGGCCAAACGTTCTCCATCAACTGGAATCTTACCAACCTGTTGGAAGCCTAGCTTTTCAAAGATATGCTGCATGGCCTTGTTTTGTGCATGCGTATCTGAACGAAAATCCAGGTAATCAAATCCTTCAATCAAGCCTTCTAGGAAAGTCTGAGCAACACCTTGTCCTTGGACATCTGCTGCCACAGCGATACGGTGAAAGACCAGATATTCTGATTCTCCCCCCTGCCAACTTCCTTCATAAATGGCTTCATAGGCTTTCTCTGGGCTCTTGGTCACAGCAGCATAGGCTAGCAGTTCTCCCTCTTCCAAGGTCACATAAGCTTGGCCTGAGATGATATCATCAATAATGATGTCAGCATTTGGATAGCCATTTTGCCATTGGTTACTACCAGACTCAGCTAAGCACTTTTTGGCATCCTCCATCACCTGCATAATCGCATCTACTTCGTTTGGAAAAGCTAAACGAATCTCCATCTCTTCCCTCATTTCTAACTAGTTTCTCTCATCATAGCATAATTTAAAGCTTTCTACAAGCAGTTGAAACTTGACTTTTGTTTTTTATTATTTTATAATCTAGTTATCGAAACTAGATAAAAAGGAGTTGGAAATGAATTCTAACTTTTCCTACCCAAAATGGGAAGACATTCCAAACATTGACCTCTATTTGGATCAGGTTTTGCTTTATGTCAATCAAGTCTGCGCCCCTGTCTCTCCAGATAAAGAAAAGGGACTAACAGCATCCATGGTCAATAACTATGTCAAACATGGTTACTTGACAAAGCCAGACAAGAAAAAATACCAACGCAAACAGATTGCTCGTTTGATTGCCATCACCACTCTCAAGTCTGTCTTTTCGATCCAAGAAATCGCTCAGACCCTCAATACTCTGCAAACTCAAGCGAGCTCAGACCAGCTCTACGATGCTTTTGTGGACTATATGAACCATGGGATTGATCCAGAAAATCCTATTATCCAAACCAGCTGTCAAACGGTTAAACTCTACCATCAAACTCTAGACTTAATCCTTATCAAAGAAAAGGAGGAAATCCAATGAATACCAGTCTAAAACTCAGTAAAAAGCTCAGTTTTGGAGAGGAAATTGCTAATAGTGTGACCCATGCTGTAGGTGCCGTTATCATGCTCATCCTACTCCCTATTTCATCCACCTATAGTTATGAAGCACACGGATTTTTATCATCTTTTGGTGTTTCAATCTTTGTTATCAGTCTCTTTCTCATGTTCCTCTCGTCAACCATTTACCACTCTATGGCCTATGGTTCAACCCACAAATACGTTTTGCGAATCATCGACCATTCTATGATTTACGTGGCTATCGCAGGCTCTTACACGCCAGTCGTATTGACTTTGATGAATAACTGGTTTGGCTATCTGATCATTGCCATTCAGTGGGGAACAACCATCTTTGGTATCCTCTATAAAATCTTTGCTAAAAAGGTCAATGAGAAATTCAGCCTTGCTCTTTACCTGATTATGGGCTGGTTGGTTCTAGCTATCATTCCTGCCATCATCAGTCAAACAACGCCAATTTTCTGGAGTCTTATGGTAACTGGCGGACTCTGTTATACAGTTGGAGCTGGATTTTACGCTAAGAAAAAACCTTATTTCCACATGATTTGGCATCTCTTTATCTTAGCTGCGTCTGCTCTCCAATATATTGCTATTGTTTATTACATGTAAAAAAGTTGAGAAAAGATTCTCAACTTTTTTCTTTACACATTTTTATAAAATACTGGTGCAAGCCAACATCATCTGTTAATTCTGGATGAAAAGAGGTCACCAGCATATTTTTTTCTTGGGCTGCAACGACTTGGTCATCTACGGTTGCTAGGATTTCCACACCCTCTCCAAGACTACTGATAATCGGACCGCGAATAAAGGTCATCGGAATCTTACCAACTCCCTTACATTCTGCCTCAGTATAGAAACTTCCCAGTTGGCGACCATAGGCATTGCGCTGAGCCACTATATCCATAGTTCCTAAATGACTCTCTTCCTGAGAAGTGATTTCCTTAGCCAGCAAAATCAAGCCCGCGCAAGTACCAAAAACTGGAAGGCCAGATAAAATAGCTTCTCGGATTGGAATCAGCATGTCTTGGTCACGCAAGAGTTTGCCCATTGTCGTAGACTCACCTCCAGGTAAAATCAAACCGGACAAGTCACTCTGATGTTGTTGAAAATCATCTAAATTTCTGATTTCAACACTCTCGACTCCTAATTTATCTAGCACTTTTGCATGTTCTGCAAAGGCTCCCTGCAAGGCTAATATTCCGATTTTCATCTATTTTCCTCGCTCAGCCATGAGAATTTGGATTTCATTCTCATTGATACCAACCATGGCTTCACCTAGGTCTTCAGAGATTTGAGCCAGAATTTGAGGATTTTGGTAGTTGGTTACGGCCTTAACAATAGCACTTGCTCGTTTAACTGGATCGCCTGACTTGAAAATACCTGAACCGACAAAGACGCCCTCTGCCCCCAATTGCATCATCAGCGCAGCATCTGCTGGAGTTGCCACACCTCCAGCCGCAAAGTTAACAACTGGTAATTTTCCATGTTCATGGACGTATTGGACCAATTCTACAGGGACTTGGAGTTCTTTTGCTGCGACATAGAGTTCATCTTCGCGTAGGTTTTGAATACGACGAATTTCCTGATTCATCATGCACATATGACGAACGGCTTGAACAATATCTCCTGTCCCCGGTTCTCCTTTTGTACGAATCATGGAAGCTCCCTCAGCGATACGACGCAAGGCTTCACCCAAATCCTTAGCCCCACAGACAAAAGGAACTTGGAATTCCTTCTTATCCACATGGAAACGGTCGTCAGCTGGAGATAAAACTTCACTCTCATCGATATAGTCAATTTCAATAGCCTCTAAAATCTGAGCTTCAACAAAATGTCCGATTCTAACCTTTGCCATCACTGGAATACTGACCGCTTTTTGGATTTCCTTAATCATCTTTGGATCGCTCATACGGGAAACTCCTCCAGCTGCACGAATATCAGCTGGAATTCGCTCCAAGGCCATAACAGCTGTCGCACCAGCAGCCTCTGCGATACGAGCCTGTTCAGGGTTCTGAACGTCCATGATAACCCCACCTTTGAGCATCTGTGCCAAGTTTTTATTTAGTTCATAACGATTTTCAGTCATTTCTTAATCCTCATCATTTGTATTGGTAGCTACCATTTCATTTTAAGCCAGAACAGAGTGAAGTACAAGATAGAAAAATAATATTTGTCTGGGTACAGATTGACAAAAAAACTACCTGACCTTCAGTTAAGGCCAGATAGCTTAGCTATTGTTATTTTTCAGCTGTAAGCGCAGCCATTGTGATGTAGTTGTATGGTTTGTTGAAGTGTGGCAAGAAGAATAGATCCGTCAATGCCAATTTATCAATTGTTACATGCTCTTGGATAGCAAGTGAGAACATGTGGATTCCCATACTGATAGCAGCATCATGTGAAACCATTTGCGCACCAAGGATTTCACGGCTGTCTTTGTCAAAGACAATCTTGATGGCAACTTCGTGGTTGTCATGTTTGATAAATTCTGGTTTTTGAAGATCGTTAAAGCCTGTTTCAGTTGCGTTGTAACCAGCAGCTTTAGCTTTTTCAAGAGTCAAACCAGTCGAAACCATGTGAAGACCGTAGATAGAGATACCGTTTGATCCTTGAACTCCGATTCCTTCCAATTCATGACCACAAGCGTTATAAGCACCAACAATACCAGTACGTACAGCGTTAGATGCAAGCGCGATGTAGCTAGTGTCTTTACGAGCGTTGTCATAAACAGTCGCACAGTCACCTACTGCATAAACACCTGGGATTGAAGTTTCTTGTTTCTTGTCTACAAGGAAGGCACCGTTGCGGAAGAGTTCAATCTTACCATCAGCAAGAGCTGTGTTAGGACGGAAACCAACTGCAAGAACAACCATATCCACATCAAATGTTTCTTTGTCTGTCACCAAGCGTTCTACTTTGCCGTCACCCTGGATAGCTTTAACTGTTTGACCAAGAGCCAAGCGGATGTTGTGGTCTTCCAAGTTTTTCGCCATCATTTGAGTGAAGTCTTTGTCATAGTAGCCGTTCAAAACAGTGTCTACGATGTCAACAAGCACCACTTCTTTTCCAAGACGCTCGAAAGCTTCGGCAAGTTCTACACCAATGTAACCACCACCAACAACGGCAATGCGCTCAAGGTGTTTGCTCTTGTCTTCAAGTTTTTCAATAACTTCCTCAGCGTTTTGGTACAATTTAACAAATTGTACATTTTCAAGAGTTGCTTTGAATTCGCGGTTGCCCTTAACAATTTCAACACCTTCGATTGGAGGCAAGATTGGAGTTGAACCAGTAGCAAAGATCAATTTATCATAAGACTCTTTGTGTTCTTTACCTTCAACTTCTGCTGTCACAACTTTGTTATCGTAGTCAATTGAAAGAACTGGTGAGTTCATGTAAACTTTAGCACCTTTTGCTTCCAATTTTTCTTTATCAGAGTAGAAGAGACCTTCTGGGCCATCAATTTGTTCCCCAATCCAAAGCGCCATTCCACAACCAAGGAATGAAATATTTGAGTTTTGGTCAAATACTACGATTTCGTTCTCATGTCCGAAGTTGTCCAACATCGTATTAATACAAGCTGTACCAGCGTGGTTAGCACCAACTACAACGATTTTACTCATAGAATAATTCCACCTTTAAAATTTAATTTACCCTACTAGTATATCATTTACTGTTAGCGTTTACAAGGTATTTGCTTGGAATTCTCTTTTTTTCAGAAAAAATTATTCTTTGCTATATTATTTGTTTCATTTCCTTCCAATTTTTAAGCATATTTCTTGACTTTTGTTAAAATTTATTTGTGAAAACGCTGACTTTATGGTATGCTAAATACATGGAAAGAAAATGTAAGGGGTTTAATTTCTCTAACTATCTTATATTGAATGATTTCCTATAAGAAGAAAGGAGTTGGTAACTTGCCTCTTCGTTCGCACTCTGAACGGCTAATGGGAACAACTATCACGATTTCATTAGTAGATGAGCGGGCAGAAATCCTGCTTCAGGGCGCTTTTGACTTGCTCAAGGAGCTCGAATACCGCTTCAACGCCAATAGTCAAGAATCCGAACTGATGGAAATCAACTACAAGGCTGGAATCGCACCTGTTAAGGTTCATCCTGACCTATTTGAACTGATTGCTCTTGGACTAGAGCACAGCCTAGCTCCCTCTAGCCATCTAAATATCAGTATCGGTCCCTTGATTCAAACCTGGCGAATCGGATTTGCAGATGCACGGCTTCCAGACTCTAAAGAAATCGAAGCTGTCTTGCCTCTAGTTGACCCGCATTTTATCAAGTTGGATCCGACTAACTCTACTGTTTTTTTAAAGAAGAAAGGAATGAAGCTTGATTTAGGTTGTTTAGCCAAGGGCTATAGTGCAGATAAGGTTGCCCAGTATTTGAAAGAACACGGTGTCACCTCTGCACTGATCAATCTCGGAGGAAATATCCTCACCATCGGGAATAACCAAGCCAAAGAAGGGAAAGCCTGGCAGATTGGGATTCAAGATCCGCGAAATCCTCGTGGCAACCATCTCCTAACCATTCCTGCTTCTAACAAATCCGTTGTCACTTCAGGTATCTATGAACGCCACCTGACAGTAGATGGAAAAGACTATCACCATATCTTTGATAGTGAGACAGGATTCCCTGTCGAAACCGATCTTGCTAGCCTAACGATTATCTCTGATAAATCCGTTGATGGTGAGATTTGGACAACCCGCCTATTTGGAGAACGTAGCGCTTCTATCCTCTGGCAAGTCGAAAGTTTAGATGGTATCGAAGCCATTCTCATCGACAAAGAGGGACGCCTTGCATGTTCTTCAGGCCTTCAAAATTGTATTATGTAAAAAGAGAAAGGAAATCTCATGCTAAAACTTATTGCCATTGTTGGAACGAACTCTAAACGTTCTACAAACCGCCAATTGCTCCAATACATGCAAAAACACTTTGCGGATAAAGCTGAAATTGAACTCGTTGAAATCAAGGATATCCCTGTTTTCAACAAACCAGCAGATAAGCAACTTCCAGCTGAAATTCTTGAGATTGCTGCTAAAATTGAAGCATCTGACGGTGTGATTATCGGTACTCCTGAGTACGACCACTCTATCCCTGCAGTTTTGATGAGCGCTCTTGCTTGGCTATCTTACGGTATCTACCCACTTTTGAACAAACCAATCATGATCACTGGTGCTTCCTATGGTACACTTGGTTCATCTCGTGCCCAATTGCAACTTCGTCAAATCTTGAATGCTCCTGAAATCAAGGCAAATGTTCTTCCAGATGAATTCTTGCTCTCACACTCTCTTCAAGCATTTAACCCAAGTGGTGACTTGGTTGACCTTGATGTCATCAAGAAATTGGATGCCATTTTTGATGACTTCCGTATCTTCGTGAAGATTACTGAAAAATTGCGCAATGCACAAGAATTGCTTCGCAAAGATGCAGAAGAATTTGACTGGGAAAATTTGTAAGATAGGAGACCGAAAGAATGAAATTTGTTGGACTTGTTGGATCAAACTACGATCAATCATATAACCGCAAACTCTTGGAATTTATTCGTCGCAATTTCAAATTCAAATTTGAATTAGAAGTCCTTGAAATCGACGAAGTTCCAATGTTTAACCAAGACGAAAAATGGGACGAAAGCTTCCAATTGCGTTTCTTGTATAACAAGATTACACGTGCTGATGGTGTTATTATCGCTACTCCTGAGCACAACCACACTATCTCAGCTTCACTTAAATCTGTACTTGAATGGCTTTCATACGAAGTTCATCCATTTGAAAACAAGCCTGTTATGATTGTGGGTGCATCATACTATGACCAAGGAACATCACGTGCCCAAGTTCACCTTCGTAAAATCCTTGACGCTCCAGGTGTCAATGCCTACACGCTTCCAGGTAACGAATTCCTTCTTGGTAAAGCTAAGGAAGCTTTTGATAACGATGGAAATATCACCAACGAAGGCACTGTTAAATTCCTTGAAACTTGCTTAGATAACTTTGTAAAATACGTAGGAGTCGTTTCGAAATTGAAAAAACCAAAACCAATCGAACCAGAAGACTTGGATTGTGGAAAACCAATCGCTACAACCATCACAGAAGTTGATCCTGACGATCCAGAATGGGTAGAAAAAGTTGCTGCAATCACTGGCGCTGTTTCTGGTGATACCTATGTCAAATTGGACCACGGTATCTTGACAGTTAACCAAATCGATATGTTCTTGAAAGCTATGCCATTTGAATTGACATACGCTGACGACAACAACCAATTCCTCTACTACAACAACGCTCACCAAGATCCAGACACCATGTTTGCCAAACGTGTGCCACCTCAATCAGGTAGCCGTATGTCGACTGTTCACAATTCTCTTCCACCAGCACGTATGAAGAACGTGGAGTGGGTTATCGGAACACTTCGCAACGGAAACCAAGAATACGTCCGTACTATCGTTCCAGGTTCTCCTGCAGGTGTCATCAACACCCATAACTACCAAGCAATGTACTATCCTGATGGATCATACGCTGGTATCAATGAAATCGTGTTTAACTTCCAACTATGGCTTGACTGGTACCTAAAAGAAACTGGTCAACGTTTGGTAGGTGGTAGCGGACCATTTGCCCCTGCTGCTGGAGGTCATGGAGACGCTGATGCAACTTCTGGCGCTTCTGATTCAGGTGATGCTGGAGGCCACGGTGGTGACGCTGACGCTACTTCTGGTGCAAGCAACTAAGAAACCAAAAAGGAGCCACTTGGCTCCTTCTTTTTTATTGCAAAAGAAAAGGGGAATGTAAATCATCTACAACCCCTTTCATTTTATGAGTTAGGATCATCTATACTACGGCCGTGTAAACCTTTTTCACGTTGTACCTGACGTAGTTTTTCTGGTGTAACGTCATTTCCTTCCTCGTCCACAATTTTAATTCCTTCAATGTGGTGACGAACAGAACGACGATAGCCTTCGATGTACTCCTCACGAAGTTTAGCTTGTTCCACTTTTTCAGCAGAAGTTAAGCCTTCTGTTTTTTTCTTTTTGGCAAGCTCGTTGATACGAGCGATTTTTTTCGGATCCATTTCTTCTCCTTTGTGATAAGGTTTAATCCGTTTAACAGATTTTATTTTTTATTTGGTATTAATTTGATTGAAACGTGCAAGTTTAGCGGCTTTCTTGGTTAATTGCGACAAGATAGCCAAGCGATTTTGTCGGACAGTCTGATCTTCGGCCATTACCATGGTATTATCAAAGAAAGCATCAATAATTGGGCTAAGCGCAAAGAGTTGTTCTAATTGCTGACTTGCGGTCCCTGACAAAACGAGTGATTCTACGGCTTCTGCCAAGGCTTTTTCTTCTTCATTTTCAAAAAGAGCAGGATCAACAGTATCAGATTCTTCTGCTTTCTCAGCCAAATTGAAAGCACGTGAGAGGGATTCGACAGATGGTTTGAAGTCTTTTTTCTTGCTTGCTTCGACAAGAGAACTTGCTGTTTCTAGCATATCCGCCACAACAAAGTTTGAACCTGCGAGAACTGCTTCCTTAATGTCTTTTGGAGTAGAACCCATCATCTTATCAACACGAGCCTTGATAAAGTCCATGACTTCTGCTTTATTTTCATAAGTCAAGCTGTCAAATTTCAAAGTATAAAGGCTATCGATCAGCTCATCCATAGCAATGTGCCAACCAAAGGCATCCAAGATACGAACCACACCTTGCGTCGCACGACGAAGGGCATAAGGGTCATTAGAACCTGAAGGAATCAAGCCTACTGAGAAGAAACTCAAAATCGTATCCAATTTGTCTGCAATGGCTAGAATGGCTCCAATCTTGCTCTCTGGGAGAGCTCCGTCCGCTGATGTAGGCATGTAGTGTTCACGAATAGCAGCCGCAACTGCTGGAGTTTCTCCAGCAAGAAGAGCATATTTCTCACCCATAATTCCTTGGAGCTCATCAAACTCACCCACCATCCCCGTCAACAAGTCAAATTTGTAAATAGCTGCTGCACGAGCAAGGTCAACCGTTTCATCCACTGACAAGCCAGCCTTTTCTGCCAAGAGAATGGCAATCTGACCAGTACGAATCATGTGTTCACGAAGAGAACCAATCTTTTCGTGGAAGGTCACATGGTTCAATTTTTCAACAAGGTCAGAAATAACCAATTTTTGGTCTTCACGCCAGAAGAATTCTCCGTCTTCCAAGCGGGCAACTAAGACTTTTTCATTTCCCTTGATGACATTTTCCAAATGCTCTGCATTTCCGTTACGGACTGAAATGAAGTTTGGCAAGAGCTTGCCATCTTGATCACGAACAACGAAGTAACGTTGGTGTTCTTTCATCGAAGTCACCAAAACTTCTTCTGGAACTTCAAGGTATTTGGCATCAAAACTTCCCATAAAGGCAGTTGGGTATTCAACCAAGTTCAAGACTTCGTTCAGCAAGTCGACATCAATTTCGATACGTACGCCATGTTCAGCTTCGATTGCCTTGATTTGGTCAACAATCATTTGCTCACGTTCACGAGGATCTGCGATTACAAACTGGCTACGAAGGTCTTCTTCATAGCTCAATGCTGACTGAATCTTGGTTTCTTGTCCCAAGAAACGATGACCGCGACTCACACGACCGCCCTTGATATCAAGGAAATCCAAATCAAACTCTTCTTCATCTAAAAGAACAGTCAAAGTGTGAACAGGGCGGATATATTCAAAAGTGTTGTTAGCCCAGTGCATGCTGACAGGGAAAGTTAGTGACTTCAAGACGTCTACTACACCTGGAACAATGGATTCAACTGGTTGGCCCACTTCTTCCTTGGTAACATAGACATATTCTTCACCCTTGATTTCACGGAATTCAATATCTTCAACCGTCAAGCCTTTTCCACGGACAAATCCTTGAGCTGCTTTGGTGAAGTTTCCATCACTATCCAAGGCGATTTTCTTTGCTGGTCCCTTGAAATCTTCTGTCAAATCAGATTGCTTGTCTGCAAGCCCAGTCACACGAACAGCCAAACGACGTGGTGTTGAGAAGGTTTGAATGGCTTCAAAAGACAGGCGATTTTCCTTGAGAAATGCTGCCATTTTTTCGCCTAGTTGTTTTTCACTAGGAGTTACTACGTAGGCTGGTAACTCTTCAAGACCGAGTTCTACTAATAAGTTTTTTGTCATGTTTTTTCCTTCACATTTTCTTCAATCTTTTTTGATATGCACCTTAGGTACTGGGGACGTCGCTAACTAACTTTTGTGAGTCTGTAAGGAAATCTTATACCAAATAAACTAAGATTTCCAACAGTCTCATCAAAGTGGATTTAGCTGACTGATTTTTGAACCCAAGGTTTCAAAAATCCCCACACAACAGTACGGCGGCGCCATATCCCTCTAGCAAGTCTTCGACTTGCCTCTAACGATTTTAGAGCACAGTATTACTTACTATTCTGCGTCTTCTGCTAAGAGTTTAGCTCGTGTTGCTTCATCCAAAAGTGGATAGCCTAGGCGTTTGCGTTCTGCGACAAAGGTTTTGGCTACGACACGGGCTAAGTTACGGATACGTGCGATATAACCTGCGCGCTCCGTTACAGATACGGCACCACGCGCGTCAAGCAAGTTAAAGGTATGTGAACATTTGAGAACATAGTCATAGGCAGGGTGAACCAAGCCCTCTTCCAAGGCACGACCAGCTTCTTTTTCAAATTTATCAAAGTTTTCCAGCAACATTTCTTGATCCGAAATTTCAAACGAATATTTTGAGTGCTCGTACTCAGGCTGGATAAAGATTTCTCCGTATTTAACACCATCAGCCCACTCGATATCATAGACCGAGTCCACTTCCTGAATATAAGAAGCCAAGCGTTCCAAACCATAGGTAACTTCCGCAGTCACAGGACCTGTTGCCAATCCACCAACTTGTTGGAAATAAGTGAATTGAGTGATTTCCATCCCATCAAGCCACACTTCCCAACCGAGACCAGCTGAACCAGTAGATGGGTTTTCCCAGTTATCTTCAACGAAGCGGATATCGTGTTCCAAAGGGTTGATTCCCAATTTTTCTAAAGACTCAAGGTACAGTTCTTGGATATTTGATGGAGAAGGCTTCATGACCACTTGGAATTGGTGGTGTTGGTAAAGACGGTTAGGGTTTTCTCCGTAACGACCGTCAGCAGGACGACGTGATGGCTCTACATAAGCCGCATTCCATGGCTCAGGCCCAATAGCACGAAGGAAAGTGTAAGGGCTCATTGTCCCCGCACCTTTTTCATTATCATAAGCCTGCATGAGCATACAACCTTGGTCATTCCAAAACTGTTGCAAAGTAAGGATGATTTCCTGGAAAGTCAATTTTTTAGACATTATTTACTCCTTTTTTTATAAATTACTTGCGACACGAGTCTGCCTCGTCGATTATCCGAGGCAAGACGAGTTAGTACTGCGTCTAGCTCAGCACCCTAGTGCTGAACGTGGGGCAGCCCGACTGTAAGGAGGTCTCTGCCACTGACGCAGTGAAATGTTAATTTCTTAGACATTGTTTACTCCTTTAATTTATATTATCTTTTTGGATTTATTCATCAAGCAACCAAGAAAAAGCTGGGTCCTGAAAAATATGACGTTTAGGAACAGTTTGTAAATTCTGATTGCATTCATCTACTGTACCCAATTTCAAAGCACAAACTTCTGGTACATCTTCTTGAATAGTGAAAATTTGACTGTGACAGTTCTGGCAGTAATAGCGTTGTTTCCCTGGAGATGAACTATAAGTAACTAAATTCTTTTCTCCATACAATACTAAATTTTTGCTGCTAACTTTGGCATTCACTGTATAGGCAGACGCAGTTGCTTTCCGACAGAATGAGCAATGACAAAAAACTAATTCCGACAATTCCTCATCTAAAGTGTAGGTCACTGCTTTGCATAAACAAGATCCTTTAAGCATTATGCTCCTTTCTACTTAGGTACTAGACGAAATTCAAAAAGAACCGAATTTCAACACCCAAGCCTTGCGACTAGGGGCGTCATAAACGCGGTTCCACCCTAATTTATTACTTCATTGTTTTTAAAAATACGACAGAAAGCGCCAGTTTCTTAGCTTGTTCTACTTGGCTCCCACTGTCCCAAGCTCGCTTGAAGAACGCCATAAGACTTTCTTTCCTGTTGAATATTATATCAGAAAGGTACGAAATTTACAATTCTTTTTCTTACTTTCTAAAAATCCATCTCATCTACACGTGGTGCACCAGAAGTCACAGAAATACTCTTTAAGATTTCTCGCTCTTCTTTGCTGAGTTCAATCCCAAAACAGTCAAGATTGCTCTGGATGCGAGAGGCTGTTACGGACTTAGGTAGAGGTAAGAAGCCTTCTGATAAACTCCAAGCCAAGGCGATTTGAGCTACTGACTTCCCATGCTTTGCAGCAATTTCTTGGACTTCCTTCTGTTCAAACAACTCCCCTTGCCCAAATGGTCCCCATGCCTCTAGGAGAATTCCCTTCTCTCTACAGCAGGAAACTACTTCTTCTTGATAAACCCCTGGCGCTAAGCGCACCTGATTAACCGCTGGAATGACTCTTGCTGTCTCAAGCAAAGCATCCAGATGATGAGGGAGAAAATTGCTAACTCCGATAGCACGAATCTTGCCTTCTTTGTAAAGATCCTCCATCGCTCTCCAGACTTCAGCATTGCGAGTTTTCCATTCGTCGTTTTCTCTTAGTGGTTTTGGATTTGGCCAATGGATAAGGTACAAATCTAGATAGTCCAATCCTAGTTTTTCCATTGATTGCTCAAAAGCATGGCAAGCTGCTTCATAGCTGTGATTGGTATTCCAAAGTTTGGTCGTTACAAAGATTTCTTGACGTGAAATACCGCTATTCCGAATAGCACGACCAACACTCTCCTCATTTTTATAGATAGTTGCCGTATCGATATGACGATAACCAGCCTTTAAGGCTTCTAAAACGGCTTGATAGGCGACTTCTCCATTTTCAGCTTTCCATGTTCCAAATCCTAAAACTGGGATTGAAACTCCATTATTAAGGGTGTATGATTTCATCGTTTTTCCTTTCTATGTGAAGAAAATCTAAAGAAACATTGCCTGATTGCCAGAACACTTGCTCCTTTAGATTTTACCAATTATTGATCACGGTCATAATACATTTCGTGAGCTTTCAAGCGAGAATTAAGCATTTCCGGAACAGTCACAAATGTATAACCTTGCTCTTTCAGATATTCTATAATCTTTGGAAGAGCATTAACTGTAGCGCCGTGAATATCATGCATAAGAACAATCGATCCATTACGAACTTGATGCTGAATCTCTGTTAAAATAGCAGATTCATTCTTGCTCTTCCAGTCCAAACTATCTACATTCCACATGATAAAACTCAAATCCAGACTATTACGAATATCATCTGTAATCGCTCCGTAAGGAGGTCGCATAAGTTTAGAACTCGAACCTAAAACTTTGGTCAAGGAATCTTCTGTATCCGTGATTTGTTTTTTAGCATCTTCCAGAGACAATTTGGAAAGAACGGGATGATCCCAGCTATGGTTTCCTACAACATGGCCTTCTGATTTCATTCGTTTTAGAAGATCTTCGTTGCCAGCAATGTTTTTACCAAGTACAAAGAAAGTCGCCTTTACATTGTACTTAGCTAATGTATCCAAAGCTTGTGTAGTTGTAGATGGATTTGGACCATCGTCAAAGGTCAAGGCTACAACTTTTTTATTTTTCTGAGCAAAGTAAACCTGGTAAAGCTCAGCATCCTTTTCTAATAGATAAGAGGACTCCAATACATCAAAGAAACTGGATATTGGTAAAGCAATTTCCTCCAGAGTCTCCCCTGAGTTCGCTGGATAAAGGATGAGTTGACTATCTTTATAATCAAAGCTCCAAGACGTCAATTCTTGGTCTGTGAAGTTTTTTAGAACCTGATCAATTTTTGTCTGGTCAAGTTTCTTATCTTCTAGGGTTGCTTTGATTTGACTCAGCAAGAGTTCCTTAGCCTTGGTCGCATCTTTGAAAAGTTGACTAAGAGTAAAAGTTTTACCGTCTTCTGTCAAGAAAATTTTTCCTAAAGAAGTCTTTTCTTTTTCTTCAACCTTTGCTGCAGACAAATCGTAAACTTGCTTACTAATATTACGAGCCACAACTCCCTTTAGGACGGGATCCAACTGCTCCGTATAATAAAAAACCAAATCCTCTTTATCTTCTAGCTTTTCTTTGATATCCTGGTTGATCTTTTCTCTAACAGATGCAATGACTTCCTCTCCTTGAAGAGGGTAGTAGGCAATCACTTCAGCTTGATCTTTTCGGAAATGGTCTTTCTGACTGCCTGCTTTGAATTGTTGATCTTTTTCACTTTTTAGCGCTTCAATTTTTTGTTCATAGGATTGCTTCTGTAGAATCTTGTAACCAATGGCACCACCTAGGCAGATCATAGCAAGACCTAAGATTCCAACAAGGGAAAGCAATCTACTTCTCTTTTTATCGTGGGAAACACGTTTCTCTCTATTTTTCTTCATACCTCCATCATATCAAATCAGAACTATAATTTCAATGATAAATCGATATTCTTCTATTTTTGAAAGAAATAATAAAAAGCCTAGATGATCTAAGCTTTTCAGGTATTAGAAGCGAATCGCTTCACGTGTTTTTTCATAAGAAGAAACAAAGCGATTTGTGACTCCTGGTTCTGCAACTTCCAAGGCCTGAGAAATCTTCTCAAATGATGCCTTGTAGTCAAATTCTTTTTCAAAAATTTCAAGTGCTTCATTGAAAGCTTGCTGGATACGCTCATCAAATGAACGATAACGGTTTGAATACTGCAAGAGTTGCTCCGTCAAGGTCGCGTATTGAACAATATTGTAGGTTTCTGTTTCAAGAGCCTCCATGTCATGGGTCGCAATTTCAAGAATTCGTTTAACTGATTCAATATTAACTTGTGCTTGTTCTAACTCTGCCATCAGATCTTCTGTGTTATGGCTTGCAGTGAAGAAAAGTTTCAAGAAACTTTGAGGAATACCCGGCAAGTTTCTCTTCTCCATGTAACGTTTGATAGTATGCAAACGGTTCACATAGACATTTGCTTTTTGACGAGCATTGATGTCATCTTTTTCGATTTGAGCTAGGCGTTCACTAACAGAAACTTGTTCGTCTTCAATGTCTTTTAGATTACTTTGAAGTGAACTAAGCTGCTCCTCTAAAACAGAGTAGGCTTGAGTAGGTTCTGTCTGATCTTCAGTTGCCTCTGTGATCGCTGTATCAAGCCCTGACAATTCAGCTTGAAGACGGCGGACATGGTTCCCATCACTTTCTGGGAGAAGATAAGTTTTATTCAAGCGTTCAAGGTCTTGAACCAAAACCTGATTATTTTCTTTCAAGTGATTGAGGTAGGTTGGAAGCGTTGAAAGGAGACTTTCAACTACTTTTTGAGCTGCAATTTCGCGAGTGAAGATATCGTAGAGCGCATTAATCTCTTCTTGGATTTGTGTATTTTCATACTCTGCATTATCCAATTCCAACTGACGGATATTTTCTTGATTATTTTTCAAGGATTCATGTAAAAGTTGGAAGCGTGACTCGATGTCCGTTTCAGTGAAGTGATAATTAGCATCCAAGAGTTTACGGTAGCCTTCCTCCAAATCTTCCAATTGTTCTGGAAGTTCTGTTGACAAAGTCTTCACGAGAGATGGAACACGATCAACGATATGTGTCAAAGCGAGAATATGATTTTCAGTTGAATCAAGAATTGCTGCTGCTTCAACTGGGTCACCTGAAGAGTTCAAGGTTACAAATTGAGAAAACTCTGACTGGATATTTTCCAATTGTTTCTCAATTTCAGGAAGGGCTTTACCATACTGTTCCGAATTTTCTGCTACGGTATGTTGCAGAGTTTCAAATAAGTCCAAAGCATGCAGAACACGTCCGCTATTCTTAGACTCTTGTTTTTCAAGCTCTGAAAGCGCATTGCGAATCGCCGCAATGTCTTCTTCAATTAAATCAATTTGACTTTCGATTTGATCGATTTGGTGAGTCGCTTTGAAAAAGCGAAAAGAATTATTATAGCCTTCAGCCTCAAACAGGTTATTTTCAATATCAGCAAATGAGTTAAGGGATAAATCAACCCATTTTTGATTCCATTCACGGAAGGTTACCTGACTTTGACCAATCAAATGCATGTTTTTAACCGCTTCAACCTCATCATTTACAGGAAGGTTGTAGAGTTCTTCTTTTCTTTCTTCGAGGGCCGTCAATCTACTTACATTACGCTTACGTAGGAAGATTGCCGCTACATAAGCCAGAATCAAAATGACTGCAATCGCAACCATTAGATAAATTAGTTGTCCATTAGACATATCAAACTCCTTTTATACTAGAAACAATCGTATTGATTATATCATATTTTTTAGGTCATGGGAACTATTTCCCACATTTTTTAGACGTCAAGGGTACTGTAAACGGCATTTTCTTCGATAAATTCACGGCGAGGTTCAACTCGGTCACCCATCAACATATCAAAGATTTTATCAGCTTCTGCTGCATCATCTACCGAAACACGCGCCATCAAGCGATGTTCTGGATCCATGGTTGTTTCCCACAATTGGTGGTCATCCATTTCTCCCAGACCTTTATATCGTTGGATGGTTGGTTTTGAACGCCCTTCACTGTGACGTGCTAAGGCTTCTTGGAGTTTAATTTCTTGATCTGCACCAGGTTGAATGTATTCTTTGATCTCACTTCCAACTTTAACCCCATAGATTGGCGGTTGGGCAATGTAGACATATCCAGCTTCTAGAATTGGTTTCATGTAGCGGTAAATCAATGTTAGCAAGAGGGTTCGAATGTGGGCTCCATCGACATCGGCATCAGTCATCAAAACGAGTTTTTGGTAACGAGCCTTAGTGACATCAAATTCTGCACCAAATCCTGTTCCCATGGCTGTAAAGAGACTCCGAATTTCTTCGTTGGCAAGGATTTTATCCATGCTAGCCTTTTCAACGTTCAAGATTTTACCACGAATTGGCAAGATAGCTTGGAATTCACGGTTACGACCAGATTTAGCTGACCCACCAGCTGAGTCTCCCTCAACGATAAAGAGTTCTGTTTCAGCAGGGTTATTTGAAGAACAGTCTGCTAGTTTTCCTGGAAGATTGGAAATTTCCAAACCAGATTTCTTGCGAGTGACTTCGCGCGCACGCTTGGCAGCTACACGAGCCTTGGCAGCCAAAATCCCTTTTTCCACGATGCGCTTGGCAATCTGCGGATTCTCCATGAGGAAATCAGAGAAGGCATCGCTGAAAAGACGATTGGTGATCTTAACCACTTCGCTATTTCCCAGTTTGGTCTTGGTTTGTCCTTCAAACTGCGGATTTGGATGCTTGACAGAGATTACTGCAGTCAAGCCTTCGCGAACATCTTCCCCTGTCAGGTTGTCTTCATTGTCTTTCAGTAACTTATTTTTACGAGCATAATCGTTGATAACGCGAGTTAGTGCCGTACGGAAACCTTGCTCATGCGTACCACCTTCATGGGTGTGAATGTTATTGGCGAAACTCATGACATTCTCATGGTAACCCGTTGTGTACTGCATTGCTACTTCAACGGTAATATCATCCATCTCACCATCGGTGTAGATTGGTGTATCAAAGATAACATCCTTATTCTCATTGATATATTCAACGTAACTAGCAATCCCACCTTCATAATGGTAATGCTTGGTTTGTTCCAAACCTTCGCGCTTATCTGTTATTGAGATTCGAAGACCTCGGTTCAAAAAGGCTAGTTCTTGAATACGTTTGTTTAATTTGTCAAAATCAAAGGTCGTTGTTTCTGTAAAAATCTCTGGGTCTGGTGTGAAATGAACAGTTGTTCCAGTTTTATCCGTATCTCCAACCACCTCAAGATCAGCAACAACATGACCACGACGGTATTCTTGGTAATGAATCTTACCGTTTTTGTGAACATGAACATCTAGTTGCGTTGAAAGAGCGTTTACTACTGATGAACCTACCCCGTGGAGACCACCTGATACCTTATATCCGCCACCGCCGAATTTTCCTCCAGCGTGAAGGACTGTAAAGACGGTCTCAACAGCGGGACGTCCTGTCTTTTCCTGAATGTCAACAGGAATTCCACGACCATCATCCACAACAGTGATGGAATTATCTGGCTCAATAAAGACTTGGATATGACTGGCAAATCCAGCCAGGGCTTCGTCAATTGAGTTATCAACAATTTCCCATACTAGATGGTGAAGACCTTCTTTTGAAGTCGATCCAATATACATACCTGGACGCATACGAACGGCTTCCAGCCCCTCCAAAACTTGAATTTGACTGGCATCGTAATCCTGTGCCTGTTGATTTTTGATTTCTTCTGTCATTTTTTCCCTTTTCTTACATGTCTATTGCTTGTCTCAATGTCGCAACGTTATTAAAAAGATAGGCATCTAAGCCAGCAGCTTTACCTGCTTCTACATCAATATTTCTGTCACCAATGACCAAACCAGATGTAATATGATATTTATCACGTAAATAAATCATGGACTCAGGATCTGGTTTTCGTTTGAAGCCTGAACTGGCAGTCACTACTTCTGTGAAGTAGTTCGCTATCTGGGTCTTAGCAAGAAGTTCTAGCACTTGGTCATTTCGATGAGAAACTAAGAAATGACGACCGCCCTTGTCAGAAATGTCTTTGAGTAGCTCAGGAATTCCCTCAAACAAGACTGGGTGCTCTAGCTCACGCGCTTCATTTTCTTTGTAGTTTTCTAAAAAATCCTCGATGTTTGGGGCAAACTTCTCGATGGCAAAAGCTGTCGAAACCTTCAAGGCTTCGTAAACACGGTCGTGTTCTTGCTCTATTCCATATTGGGCTAAGGTTTCTACAAAGGCTGCTGTAGAAGTCTCATAATTATCCAATAGGGTACCACCTAAATCCCATATGTAGTCGTGATATTTCATACCCTTCATTATACCATTTTTTTACGAAAAAAGCGATGATTTCCTAGTTTTTTCCAAGTAAAAAACGAGAGTCTAGCTCTCGTTTTACTGTTGATTTCCAAAGACATCTCGATAGAGCATGCCGTCTCGTAAACTTTCGGCATCTCCTCCCAATTGCTCTACCAACTCATAGGCAAAGGCAAGGGCAGTTGACGGTCCTCGGCTGGTTGTTAGATTGCCATCTACAACCACTGTTTCCTTTCGGTAAATTCCGTCACTGATGTTCTCCTGAACACCGTCATAACAGGTGAAGTGCTTGTCTTTCAGGACACCTGCTTGATGGAGGGCGATTGGGGCTGCACAGATGGCCGCAATTTTCTTTCCAGATTGGTTAAAGGCTTGAATCTCAGAAATGAGCGCTTGATTATCTCGTAGGTGAGCTGACCCAGGCATGCCACCTGGAAGAACTACCAAGTCATAGTCGGATAAATCACCATCAAAGACACGGTCGGCTTTTACCTGAATGCCATGTGATCCTGTCATCTGCTCTTCAAATCCTACCATATCACAGGAAATGTTTGCTCGACGCAAAACATCAACTACTGTCAAGGCTTCAATTTCTTCAAAGCCATTTGCTAAGATAACTGCAACTTTTGCCATAGTGGCCTCCTTATTTGATTTGTTTTAGGACGACTTTCTTTCGCTTGAGTGGAACTTTTCCACTTTTCTCTTCTGCTAGGTTGGTCTGGTAACTCATAGACAAGAGGAGACCGACTCCGATGAGGTTACTAATAATAGCGGAGCCCCCTTGAGAGATGAAAGGCAGAGGAATCCCTGTCAAAGGAAGTAAGCCTGTCATAGCACCGATATTTTCAAAAATATGGAAGAGTAACATCATGATAAAGCCAGTCGAAATGTAGGTGTAGAACTGGTTATTTGATCTGAGCGTAATCTTCAACATTCGATAGATGAGAAGTAAGTATAAAGCGATGACAAAGACCGAACCAATAAAGCCAAAATCTTCAGCAATCACTGTGAAAATCATATCACTTTCACGTACTGGAATAAGGAGATTGGACACATTGAAACCTTGTCCAAACAAGCCACCACTTCCAATAGCAATTTGTCCCTGCGCCTGTTGGTAAGTCGTTGTTTGCGCAAAGTCAAAGGGATTGAGCCAGGCCAAGATGCGGTTGATCTGGTAGGTTGGCATCCCAATCTGATGCAAGAAGGCACGTCCATCCTTGCTTATAAAGATGGCCATGAAGCCTGCAAATGCAGTCACCCCTGTTACAAAAACTGGAATGATAATCTTCCACGAAACACCTGAAAGGAGAACCATGCCTGCAAAAATAGCTACGAAGACCAAGGCAGTCCCTAAGTCACTTTGTAGAGCTAAAAGGACCAGCACTGGGATAGTAAAGGCAATCATCCAACCAATCAATAGGAAATCCAAGGGAATAGTCCGTCGCCATTCCTTGTGTTTTTGAGTGAATTGTACAATGACTCGAGCCAATATCAAGATGTAGGAAATCTTCATGAACTCAGATGGTTGAAAGAGCGTGGTTCCACCTATTGACACCCAGTTTTTAGCACCTGTAGAAGCTACCAAACTCGGATTGTAAAAAACAAGTGGGAGAACCATCAAGGCCAACCCTAAGCCATAAAGATAAGGAGTCACCTTCCATAAAAACTCGGTATTGAAGAACATGACGACAAACCCAATGACAAGACCCAAGACAATCCAAGCGATTTGCTGACCTAGAATTGGAAGTACATTATTGGGATAGTCATGGCTAACTGCTATATAAATAGCCACTACTCCAATCACCAGTAGACAAAACACTGGTAGGAGGAGGCTATAATCGACTCGAGAGTCGAAGGAACGTTTCATATTTTTTACCTTTTCTCTTTCTTGGATTTTTCTTTCATTCTATTGCGACGGGATTGGAGAAAATCTGCTACTGCAGACTCTAGCTTTTCTCTAGAAAGGACTCGAACATCCCTTTCTTTTGACAAGGTTTGAGCGATTTGTTTGCCATAACGCTTGCTGACGACACGACTGTCTAAGATTAGAGCAATCGAACCTTGGTCAGATCGTCTAACAGTACGGCCCAGGGCTTGTTTTAGTCGAATGATTGCCATCGGCAACTGATAATCATAGAAGGGATTTTTCCCTTCTTGACGCAGTTCTTGGTTTAATTTTTTGGTTAACGGTTCTTGGGGATTTTGGAAAGGCAATCTCGGAATCACTTGGATAACACATGGATGTGTTGAAAAATCAACCCCTTCCCAGAAACTACCTGTTCCAAGCAAGATTTGGCGCTCGCCTTTTTCAAAACGTTTTTTCAGTTGGCTTGATTCCCCATTTTTATACTGAGCTAGATGCGGTTGGTCGAGCAGGTCCGAAACTGCCAGCAACATTTCTTTTGAGGTAAACAAAACCAATAAGGGTTCTTGAAAGGCTTGTAAGCTTCGAATGACAGAAGCCACTTCACTAGCATAGTCAACAGGCGGAACTTCTGTCACAAGAGGAAAGTCATCGACTAGAAAGACTTCTTGTTGCTCCTGCTTTGATACATCAAGTCTAACAAGTGGAGCATCAGGAAAGCCCAATAAATCTGCTAGGGAAACCCGATTGCTGATTTCAAGAGTGGCCGATACTCCTAGGAGCCTACAATCTTCTGGCAATAAATCTGCTAGTATAAAGCGGCCTTTTTTGCTTGAACAAATCAAAACGTCCTTGCTAGACTTCTCAGTTGCAGCAAGCCAAAATTCACGGTCCGATGTGAAAAAATTTGCAATTTCTCTATACTCTGGGAGAGCTAATTCCGAAAAATGCTGGCGCAACTCTTCAAGAGAATCCAACCACTTTCCATTCTTCAGACCTGACTGATAGTGCTCCATCAAGTAACGACATTCAAAGCCGATACTCTCAAGCAAGCGTTTCTGAACCAAATTCTCCACTGGCTCTATGGACTTTTCAATTTGAGTTACAAGATCCTCAAGACGATAAGCCTGCTGGGCTAGATTTTCAAGGGCTAGCAGCATTTTTTGAGCTTCATCCAAAATTACCAAACGGTTGTCGACAAACTCTGGATTGTCTTCCAAACGAGTGACCAGATAGGCATGATTGGTCAGAAGAATACGACTGGTCTTGACCTTTTCCTGCCCTCGTTTCCAAAAATCCTCTGTAGCAAATAAACTTTTCCTTGAAAGCTTGCCATCGTGGACTAGTTCTGGCAGAAAGTGCTGGTAGCGATAAAGCTGCTCGATTTCGTCCAAGTCACCTGTCTCTGTCTCTGTTAGCCAGATGAGCAGTTGCATTTTAAAGCGTGTAAAAAGGCGATTGGACTCTGATCGATGGAGAACTCTGTGAAAGGCATCCAGTTTTAAATAATTTTGAGGACCCTTGAGACTATGAATCTCCAGATGGAAGACCTCTTTTAAGCGCTGACCTTCTTCTTGCATGATTTGATTTTGAAGAATTTTGGTCGGAACACTCACTAGAATCCCTGCTTGACTCTCCGAGTTCAAAGCTGGGAGGATATAGCCGTATGTCTTGCCGAGTCCCGTTTGAGCTTGGATAAAGGAAGTCTGGTGTTCTTCCAATAATTGCTCAACCTTCTCCGCAAATCCCAACTGTTGCGGACGCTCCTCCAGCCCCAATAAAGAAATGTTTTTAGCAAAGTCTTTGGATAACTTTCGTGGGACTAAGCCTTTGCTTTCCTTTCTCAGGAAAAGCCCATGGAGTTCTATCAATTCTGGAGAAGCAAGGAGAGATTGCTGCTGGTAAACCTCTTCAATCACCAGATAACTTTCATAGAGAAGGTTGTCTGCAAGGTTTAACAAGCTTTCTAAAAGCCCTTTAGGTATCTCAAAAAGTTTTTGACGCATGTAAAGCAAGAGTTCAGCTGTTGCCTGAGCATCTGACAGGGCAGTATGGGCATGTTCCAGCTCAATGCCCAACTCTTGACAAAGGATACCTAGATTGTATTTTTCAAACTGAGGATATAAAACTTGGGCTAACTCAACAGTATCCACCCGCGGTGTGCGCAATTCATATCCTTCAAAAAAGAGGAATTCTGCAAGAAGGTTAGCATCAAACTGTACATTGTGCGCAACAAAAATACCGTCCTTAACCAATTCAAAAATTTTTCCAGCCACCTGAGAAAACTCTGGCGCTGCAGCCAAACGCTGATCGGTCAGACCTGTTAATTCTTTGATATGAGAATCCAAGGGTTCGTGGGGATTGACATCAGTCGCATACTGATCGATGATTTCACCATTCTCAATCACCACAATGCCTACTTGAATAATTTTTGCCTTGCTTCCGGTGCTGGTCGCCTCTAAATCAACGACCACATACCGATCATTTCTCGCATTCATCATTAAAAATTATATCAAAAAAAGCATGATTTGACACCCCTCAACTTTGATAACAATCTCGCTTTTCTTTTGAGTTTGAGTAAAAATCAAGACCTTAAAAGTGAGAATTCCTCGTAAGTTCAGCAGTTGATTGCTGGTTCTGAGGTATTTGAAAACCTTATCAACAAACCTACATCAACATAAAAAGACAACCAAGGTATTAGCTGCCTTTTTGAGATATTTTTTTCATTGTTTTCGGAAGAGTTTTACTAATTTCGGTAGGCAAGACAAGGTAATTTTCTTGAGCTAGTTCTTGCGCGATAGCTGAATGAAGGTGAGTCGCTACCACCACTCTCTCATAGAGACTGACTTGGTGAAACTGACCTGCAAAACCAGCAATCATCCCAGCTAGAGTATCTCCCATCCCACCAGTTGCTTGATAGGGGCCTCCAACCTGTAACTGATAATATTCAGACTGACCAGCTTGCCAGATACGAGTCGCTGGACCTTTCTCGACAAGAATCGTTCCTTGAGGGAAAGAAGTCAAAGCACTAGCTGTTGTACCTTCGTTTTGTTTTTCAATCGTAATTCCAGACAGTTTTTCCCACTCCTTTTGGTGGGGAGTTAGGATAAGCTGGCTAGAAGGAAATGACAGACTTATCCTAGCGAGAATAGTCAAGGCACCTCCGTCTACAATCAAAATCTGATTCTGTCTTAAGCTAGCAAAGACCTGTTTGACTAGTTCTTCTCCAAAAGTATCGTCTCGTAAACCAGGTCCCAATAAGACAACTTCTGCCCTCTCCAATTGCTCTTTTAACAATTGCTGATCTTGAAGAGAGAAGGCCATAGCCTCAGGTAAATGACTGTGTAGAGCAAGGATATTTTCCCTATCTGTTCCAACGGTCACCAATCCTGCACCACTTTTTACAGCTGCCAAGGCAGTCATGATGATGGCTCCACCATAAGGATAGATCCCACCAAGCAAGAGCAGACGGCCATAGTCTCCTTTATGACTGGTACGAGAACGTTCAATAATGACTTTTTCTAGTAAGGCTTGATCAATCACTTTCATCGTTTTTTCCTCTCTATTCATTATACTATAAAGTTTATTGACCTTGCATCTTAAACATAAATCTCTTCCTTCATATAGAAAAAGAGGGGACAAAGCCCCTCTACGAAATATCTCTTTTTTCAAAGTCAATTAATTTCTTTTTTACTTTTTGCGACAAAGATAGCAGATAGAGCTAGTCCAACACTTGCCAAGAAAATAGCTGTTTCTGACTGTTTCTCACCAGTTTCTGGCAATCTCTTGTCTTCTTTGGCAATTTGAACTGGTGCTCCTGAAGTCTGAGTTTTTTCTAACGAACTTAGCTTGAACTCTGGTTTCTCTACTGTCGGTGCTGCCTGGTCGCCTACTGTTGATAAGGGACCTGTGTAAGCTGGGAGCTCATGTTTCAAGGCCATAACGGAGTTGACTCCGCCCTGGAACTCTGGTTTTTCTACTGTAGGTGCGGATTGGTCACCTACTGTTGATAATGGGCCTGTGTACTCTGGAAGCTCATGTACCAAGGCTTCAACTGCATTGACACCACCTTGGAACTCAGGTTTCTCTACCATTGGAGCAGCTTGGTCACCTACTGTTGCTAGCAGGCCTGTGTATTCTGGCAATTCATGCACTAGAGCCATCACTGCATTGACACCACCTGTGAACTCAGGAACTTCAAGCACGGGTGCTGGTTCTTCACCCTTACTTGATTGAACAGCTTCTTCCGTTAATTCTTGATAGAAGCTCGCCAATTCATAAAACTCAGCCTTGCCACCTTCCCAGACTAATTTGACGTCTAGAAGAGAGCCACCATTTCGGATAGCGAAGGTTTGGAGGCTTGATGTAATGGCACCGAGGTCTAGCCAACTGTCTTGACCATCCTTGAGTGTTCTAGCAAGAACACGTGCTTTCGCTCCTTCAGGAAGACTGGAAACGAGACGAAGGTGGTTGGCATTGGTTGGCTCAGATAAGTGATACACCAATTCGCCCTTGTCTTTTTCAGACTTGTAGCTGGTCAAGACTTTGCCGTCTACAAGATTATTATAAAGATTCCCTTGGCTTTCTCCACTACTTCCTTCTACTGTTGGATCATTGATTGGTTTGACAAATTCGCCATCATTGATGACCAATTCTGTAAAGCCTATAAAACGAGCATCATAGTCTGCAGTATAGAGAACACGGAGATAGTTCGCTTTGACTGGTGTCGTCAATTCACCTTCGATGTAGCGATTTCCTGGCATCTTAGAATCATGTATCCAACCATCTGTCAATGAATCGTCGTGTTGGCTATTAGCCACACCATCTCCCACTGTCACGACATCTGTCCAAGTTTTACCATCTTGGCTGACTTGAATTTTACCATCACGAAGGTAGTTTTGAGTTCCGTCTTGAATGTAGGCTCTGATTTTCTTAATCGTGCGTTCGCTACCAAGTTTCAAGGTTACATGACCATCTTTATGGGCATAGTCTGAAAACTCAACGAAGTTGTTATAAACACCGTCAAATAGTTGATCTAGATTGTTCAGTTTACGAACATCATTGCTTCCGTATGTTGGATGAATGCCCATTGTTGTTGATTCTAGTTTAGTTGGTTGGACTTCTTTGGTAGTTACTAGGAGTGAAGTAGATGGAACAGCTTGTTCCTGATCTGTTTTATTGACCAGACGAACATAACGTACCAAGTGGGTTGCGACAGATCTGTCTTTCAACTGGCTAGCTGACGTCCACTCTTGCGCATTTGCAGAATACTCTAGGCTAAGAGCAGGGTTGGCTTGGCCTTGGAGCTGGATGCTCTTGACCTGATGGATACGGTCAAGCTTCATACCTAGATAGCTATGAGCAGGGAGTTTGGTTCCAGCTGGAATTTGAAGCTCGTAACTGCCCAAGCTATCCACTACTGGTGTTTCCTTCAAGGCATCCACGTTGGTGTCTGTTAAGTCAAGATTTGGACTATCGACATCTACTGTAAATTCCGCAATTCTCCACCACTTATTTAAGGTTTGTGTATTGCGAATGCGAACAAAACGAGTTGTAAATTCTTGCACAATATCAGAAGTTCGTTGCCCTGATAAATTTTGAAGCGTTGTCCAATTTGTACCATCTGCAGAATATTCGATGACACCAGATGCTAGTTTGTCTCGTTCCCCTTGCATCAGATGAACTCGTTTTACTTTGTGCAGTCCACCTAAGTCCATTTGTACCCAGGCTTGCGCTGGTGTGACATTGGTCTGATCAACATGTGCCATCATGGATTCTGTGTTTTCTCGACCATCTTGCATCTGAACAACACTTGTTCCATATTTGTAAACAAGGTTTGGACTTAAACTAATAGTGCCCCTAACCTTCTTACTACCCAATTCTAGGGGTCTGTTAACAGCAATTTCACGCATGGCAAGCCAAGCATTATCCTTCTTAGCTGTTGCTATCATACGAACAGCTTGAGCTGTGATATCGAGGTCATTAAATTCCAGAATACGTTCTCTACCAGTATAAGCGGGGCTCGTTATGGCTACCCATTCTCCATGTTCATTTTGATATTCAACAAGAGCATTACTAAAGGTATAATTATCGGCCGTATTAGTACCCGTAGCGAAACCTAATTTGTGTATTTTAATTGCCTTATTAAAGCGCAAGCCTATATAATCGCCTCTCTCAATCACAATGGTTGTTTTGGCAATCACATGTGTATCAAAGTCACCATCTGTGACTTCTTTCAATCCGCCTTCTATTCCAGCACGATTCGTAATAAATGTTGTCACAAATTTATCTGGATTCAACATTGCTTGGATATGTAAGGCTAAGTATTCTTTGAGATTATTGATAAATGGTCGAATATGTTGGACACCAAATTCTGCGTATTCATAATGGTCAACGTAAAAGAAGGCATACTTAACTGACTGGTCATAATGTTTGACTCCGGCCTGATAATACTCCCACACCTTGGCATCATTCTTTTCAGTAAGACCTTCTGTAGCTGTTAGGAAAGCTTCAAGCGCGTTCATTTGATCTACTGTATTCTCTAACCAATAGTGAATTTGTTCGATTAATTTCTGATCACCTTTTTCTTTAAGTAATAGAGCATTGGCTTTCAAACCAGCAAAAATTTCCCTCAACTCTTTTCTTTCAGTATCCAGATTTTGACCAGATTTGAGTTTGTTATAGAATTCTGTCAATTTTGGAGCCAATTCTACAGACTCTTCTAATTTAGTGACATGGGGAGGTCTATTTTGATTGCGCATGTGTTTTCCGAGTTCTCGAAAAGCCTTCGAAACACTGCTTTCTTCAAAATGATCATTAACTACATAGTTAAAGGCCATATCGTTGATTTGTTCTGCTTCTTCTACACTTCTCCATTGTTTCCATCCATACTGAGCCATATCAAAAAGTGCCACTTTAGATGCTTCAGATTGTTGCATTGGATTTAGCATAATTCCTTGTGCAAGTGATAAATCAACATTTGGATGTAAGAATTTTTCACCACCTCCAAGAATTAGGTGGGGTTTTGTATTATCATTACATGGCCAGTTAATCCAGAACTGAATTGGACGGTAAGTCTTACCACCTTCTGTTAAATTTTTCTTTAAGTTCGTTAAGAATGTTTGGTCAACAGCCCCCCAGACCTTTCCACCAGTAAGAGTTAAATGGACATTTTCAGGAAGATGTTCATTCAAGGTTCGAAGTTCAGCTTCAGTTCCTTGCCCCATGTACCAAGCAGGAACAAAAATCATATCTTTACGGAGACCACTGTATGTTGTTTGTTTTTCAGTCAACCAATTTGTGATATCCTTCATCAAGCGAACATAACTATGGTAACCACCAACTGGGCTTGGTGCATCATCTGCAAGCACACCAAATTCACGCACTCCCACGTCCAACAACTGAGTAAACTTAGCCTTTATGGTTGCAAGATCAGCCTGGTAATGCGCTTCATTGCCAAAGCGGATACGATTGTTCATAAATGGATGGATGGTCCAAACATAACGTGTTTTCGTTTGATTACCGACACGTGCAAGTTCTCGGATTTCAGCCAGTTTTTCTTCTGGGTAAAGTTCACGCCATTTCTTATTGTGGTATGGATCATCTTTTGGTGCGAAATAGTATTGAGTTAACTTCAATTCACTTCCATAACGCATCAATTCTTTACGATTTTCATTAGACCATGGATTTCCATAGTAACCTTCGATAAACCCACGGTTCTTGATTTCAGCGTAATCTTCCACTGTCACATTGCGAAGGACTGGCACTTGACTTTCCTTGAGCATATGTTTCAAGGTTGTCAAACCATAAAAGACCGCATCTGTGTCTTTTCCGACGATGGAGATAGAGTTGTCCTTGATGGTCAGAGCATAAGCATCAATTTTGTCAAAGAGACCTGCGGAAACCTTGGACAAGTTTTGTTCTGCTTGTGAACCTTGTCCATGCACTCCAAGATAGATATTAGTTGCGCCAGAAACGGCCGTTTTACTAGTTTTGTAAGATACTTGATTGTCCTGCAAAACGCTCTTCAAGCGATTGCGAGTATAGATATCGAGTTGATCGCCCATTACCAGATTGACTTGCTTACGAAGGGCTGTGACACCTTCTCCATAAGTCACTTTTTGTGGAGTTGGAAAGACCTTGTACTCTTTTTTGAGATAGTCTGAGCTCTTGCTAGCAGCTTCAATACTGGCTTCGCTAGCTGGTTTGCTTGCCGTAAATTGATTGGCCAATTCAACTGTTCCATCACCTGTTTGCTCTACTTTTGGAGTTTCAGGTGTAATTGGTTGACTAGGTTTAGCGATTTCTTTATCATTTTGTCCTCCACTCATGGCTTCAGACGGCTTTGTTTCATTCTCTGGAATTCCAGGTTCTTCAGCTGGTTTAAGATTATTTGTCGAATCAGTAGAACCAATCGTTCCTGTAGTTTCTCCATTTCCAACTGTCGAGCTAGCTTCCTTCCCAGCATTTTCTTCTGCTTTCTTCAAAACTGCTGCAAGTTCATCAGGTAACTTTTCCAATGGCTGAGCTTGAGTTATAGTTCCCTCTTTATCTCCTACACTACCTGTTTCTGCTGCCTCTACTAAATTAACACCAAAGATACTGGCACCAATCATAATAGAAGCTACTCCAATAGCGAATTTACGAATACTGTAATGACAACGTTTATTGAAAAAATTTTTATCCATCTTTATCTTATCTCCTTTCATCCAAACACGAAAGTAAACGATTCCATTTTTACTAGTAAAGACGGAGAGGCCTAATCAGTCCTCTCCATCTCTTCAACTCATTTATCGATGTGATTTTTTATCATCGACCAAGCTATACCAATAGGATAGCATTAGACGCACAAACTAATCCTCTTTTCGTTTTGCAGTTAACAGGGCTGCTGACAAGGCCAAGCTAACACCTGCCAAGAAAATGGCTGTTTCAGATTCTCCCTCACCTGTTTCTGGTAATCTATTTTGCTCTTCTTTTACTACTGAAACATTTGGTTTTATAGTCTGGTCATGAGCTAATAGCTCTACTGGATAATCTGGTTTTTCAAGAACAGGCGCTTCCTCATTTCCTACCGTGGCTAGAACACCATGATACTCTGGAAGTTTATGTTCTAGAGCCATTACAGCATTAACGCCACCCTTAAATTCAGGTTTCTCAACGCTTGGTGCCGCTTGATCTCCTACAGTAGCAAGAGTTCCTGTGTATTCTGGAACTTCGTTTACTGCTGCTTCTACAAAGTTAGCACCACC